>JAPLWC010000048.1 GCA_026396845.1 Candidatus Gottesmanbacteria bacterium | reverse complement strand
GTCCGGTAACTAAAAATTGTTGTTTATTCATGTATCGACCCTTCAAACGGTTTTGCTTTTTGTACGGCTGTCAATTCTTCTTTCGACAAAACCAGCTCTTTTCCTTTTCCTGATCTCACCTCTTTAATATACCACCGATTGCCGGTCCTGGCATAGAGTGACGTCATTACCAGTCCGTTATCGTGTCCATCTAAGAGTGCCAACGTAAAACTCTGGCTTCCTCCCGTATCGGAGAACGGATTAAACCGTACCAATCCGACCCGCTGAATATGCAACCGCCCGTCCTTCCGAACGTCATCCAGTGTTTTATATAAATCTTTTGTTTGACTTTGCAAGCCTTTCTGCGTCTGCAGTAAGACTTCAAGAACATCCTTTAATGCGGTTCTATTTGTGGTACCAGTGAGAGTATTGTAATGCCGTACCATGCGCAGTACGATCACCGAAAGTCCCACCACCCACGCGACAAAGACAAAAAAAATAACCCACGAAATCGTATCTGAAGTGAACACCATTGGTATTCATTATACTACGGTTCAACGAAAATCTTGTCAACCGACGATTTGACAAGTGTGCCTCAGGCGTGCTACGCTCACCGCACGAGGCTAGGTATGCCTAAAAAATCAAAAAAAGAAAAAATCCTTGCAGACCTCCGGCGGAGAGTGCGGACAGAACAATCTCTCACGACCCAAATTCCTACTCTTGTGAAAGAAGAAACTGCTCATACATTCCGTTTTCAAGTGAAAAAAGAAGCCGCTACGCCGGCCCAGACACAGGAAATGCAACCTTCGTCGGAACTCACCGCAATAAAACGGGATTTATATAAAACATTTATTCTGGCAACCCTGGCAATAGCTGTGGAAATAATAATCTATTTTGTGAAACGTTGAAAGGCTCGCCCTGAGCGAGTCTTCGAGTCGAAGGGAGGTGAATAACGAATATGGCAGGAATGTATTGTGTCAAATGCCGCGCAAAGCGCGAAGATCCGAAAGCAGTGAAGGTCACCATGAAAAACGGCAAACCCGCAATGAAAGGGAAATGTCCAGTTTGCGGAACCGGTATGTATAGAATCGGTGCAGCATAAGTTTTTACTTAAGTGGAAACTGTCCAAATAAAACCCCGACGCACGTCGGGGTTTTGTGGTATACTTATAGCGTACCTTGGAATCCGAATTCTCACTCCGCTTCATCTTTTATTAGGTGATTGCGGAGAGGAAAGTCCAGACAGCAGAATGCAGGGGATCCCGCGTAAGCGGGACACCGTAAGGTCGGGTGCCTTGATGTCGAAAGATGTCGAGGACGAATCCTGAATCAACAGGACGAGAGAGCCACAGAGACGAATCATTTCCCTGTAGCCTGACGGCTATGGGAGATGGGTGAAAAGAGGCAATCCCACCCGCTGCAACCGACGACATGTCCGTTATTACCACGCATTCGGGAGGACAGAAGTGTGCGGGCACCGCGTTAAACGCGGTACAGGCGCGTATAACGCGCCATAAGAGAAATGAGGATTTTAAAACAGAATCTGGCTTATGAGATTCCGGGGTACGCAAAGGATCCCTCTTATTTAGAGGGATTTTTTGTGAAGTATTGTATTAACACCTGACAAACAAGTAACACCGGTACCGCCAATACCGCCCCTGTAACACCCGCAAGTTTGCCTCCGATCATAAGCGCAAGGATGGAAACCAGCGGAGAAAGTCCGACGCTCTGCTTCATGATAATCGGCACAACGATATTCCCTTCCGCCTGATGCACGATGACATACAAAACAATGACACTGAGTGCCACCACCGGCGACATCGAAAGCCCGATCAATACTGCCGGGATTGCTGAAATAATCGGACCGATATTAGGAATTATTTCCAATAACCCCGACACGATAGCGATGGGCAAAGCATAATCCACACGGAGAATCGTGAGGCCGATATATACAACCAGTCCGATTGAAAACATGAGGATTAATTCTCCCCGTACCCATGCTCCTAAACGACTCTCTGTTGCGCGAAGTATAGTGATGGCGCGTTCTGCGATAGATTCGCCGAACGTATCAGCAATAATTTTTTTGATGCGGTGCCGCTCCAGAAGAAAATAAAATGTAAAGACAAGTACCATAACCGTGGTGATGATATTGGAAAAAATACCGACGGTGAAATTTACTACATTTTCTCCGAGCGGTGCCAACTGCGTTACAACAGCCGTTAGATTGATATTCCAGTACGGTAACACTTTTGCGACTACTCCCGGCAGCTCCTCAACCAGTTTCGTCGTTTGCGTCACGAGTGTGGGAATAGAGCTCACGACGGAAAATCCGAACACCCCGAATATCACGGCATAGACGATAAGGATCGCAAGTAACCGGGGAATCCGAATTTTCTCCAAAAGGACGACCAACGGATAAATGGCAGTCATCAGAAGAAACGCAATAAACAAAAGGAAGAGAATATCCCGGATCTGGAGGATAAGCCACAACCCTGCGAGGATCGCCAGGGTCGCCAGGACGGTACGGAGCGATATTTCAATCTTCCGGAACATACTAGCTACAAGTATACCATGCTGCTACGAGCGCAGCCACTTTCTCTCCGTATTCCGGATCCGTCACATCAAACCAGTGAATCCCTTTTTGTTTTTTAAACCACGTCATCTGCCGGCGCGCATAGGCGTGTTCATTTAGGCCTATTGCACTCATTGATGGAAACTCCCCATTGTATTTTTTCAACAGTTTTTCAGTTTCTTCTTTCATTCCTTGCCGTAATCGTTGTCCAAGACGCTCGTCAATGCGTTTATCCAACGTCGGCAATTGAGCCGTAATCCCAATGACAAAATAATCAAACGTGTTTGTTTGTTTATGAGTCGCAGTCTTAAACTCAGCTATTTCAATTTTTCTGATAAGCCGTCGTGAATTTTGCCAATCTGAATCATTCATGCCTGACCGTTTCACCATTTTTTGAAGTTCGGCAACGGATAATGTGTGTAGTCTGGCACGGAGTGCTTTATTTGGAGGTATATCTATTGTTTCGAATGGATGTATTAATGCGTTAATATATAAACCGGTCCCGCCAACCACGATCGGTAATTTATTTCTTTTTTGAATATCGGCAATTGCAGCCCGCGCTAATTTTACCCACTGGCTAACACTAAATTCCTCGTCGGGATTTGCAACGTCATACAGCCAACTGGGTACGTCGGGCCGATCTTTACCTGTCACCAGGTCCATACCCCGATATACTTGCCGCGAGTCGGCAGACACTAATTCCCCATTGAATTGTTTCGCAAGCGCCGCGGCCAGCGCGGTTTTCCCCGTTGCCGTCGGACCGCAGATTACCAGAAGTCTATTCATATGTACGTACCGTTTTTTAAATTTGTTTTATTTATGAGTTCCTCCAATATTGCCCACCGTCGTTTTTTTTCCGCGTGCGGTACGTCATCCTTGTAAACTTTATGAGCCGCAGTCATCGGCCGGTCCGAATACATGGCCACATACGCTTTAGAAAACCCTACCTCGCGGACTAAACTCACGGTATTGTTAAACTGTGTTTTCGTCTCACCGCAGAATCCGACGATTATATCCGTGGAAATTGTGACACCGGGAATATGCTTCCGCAGCTTTTTGATGAGCGAAAGGTATTCTTCCCGCGTATACCACCGGTTCATGCGCGCGAGCACCGTGTTGTCTCCTGACTGCACCGGCAAATGGATATGGCGCGAAATATTTTTGTTTCCTGCAATAACATCGATAAGTTCATCGGAAAAATCCCACGGATTACTGGAAATAAAATCTATAACCTTCAATCCCGAAATATTGCTGACTTTTTCCAATAGATACGGAAACAGAGTGGGAATCCGAAGTCTTCCGAGGTGTTTTACATATACAGGTTTGATCGTATTGTTCTTTAAATCCGATCCGTACGAGTTTACATTTTGCCCGATGAGCGTTACGTGCGTATAACCCTGATTCGCCAAATCGTGACATTCCGTAAGAATATCCTCAACCGGCCGGCTTACTTCTCTCCCTCTGGTAAACGGCACCACGCAAAATGTACAGAAATTATTACAGCCGTTTGTAACCGGAACCAACGCATGTTTGGTGTCAGAGCGGACCGGTGCATGATCAAATCCGACTTCTTCAATCGGCAAAAACTCATCAACCGCAGGCATCCGTTTTTGAAGAAGAGCAAACATTTTTCCTGTTTTTTCCCTTGCCGACATGCCGACCATGCACCCCGTCAGAATAATTTTTAATTTTGAATTTTTCATTTTTAATTTATTAAGATTATAAATAATCCCGTATACACGATCCTCTGCCTTTTGTCTCACCATGCACGTGTTGATGACCACATCATCGGCTTCCTGTATTGATCTGGCTTTTTTATATCCGCGCGCCTCATAGAACGCAGCTATGCGCTCGCTATCCAATAATACCGTGCAATTTTGATGCATCTTTTCGGGTAATATCCAAACACTCAAACCTTTCATCCCAAGCCGGCATCCTGTGAACTGAAACTTCTGGAAGTGATTCGAGTTTTTTTTGAATAGTCTGTACCAAATCAGACGTAAGCTCGGGAAAATACATACCAACTACTTTTTGAGGAGGATGAATACCGTCGTAGAGCACTTCTTTTTTTCCGTCAAAAACTTTTAGTTCTATATGAAACTCTTTTGCAACGGCACTGATAATGTGCATCACGTCTTTTGGAAACATCTTTTCTATAATAATCTTTTTTTTTCGAGGATCGTAAATCTGCGTGCCGCTGTGTAGGACACAATACCCACTTAAATCAAGATGTTCAATAATTGCCAGCACTGCATGGAGCGGCCGTGATGTTGCCAAACACACGGCAATATTTTTCCTTTTACATTTGGCTATTGCAGAAGCAACATTTTGTGTTGGTAAATTATTAACGCCATGCACGACTAAAGTCCCATCAACATCCAAAAATAGCGCTTTATACTTCATGAAGCAATTATTTCCCGACAATCACCTGCACGTCGGCGGAAGCGCTTGCAGACAAATCGGCGGCAACGGTTCCCAGCGTGTACGTGCTGGTAAGATCCGCCTGAAGATTTGCAATGGCATCTTTCATGGTTGTCTTCCCGTGAATTTCCGTCGTCGTGTACGTATACTCAGCCGTATTTCCGGTACTGGCTACTGTATACCCTTTATCTTCCAAAAATGTTTTCATTTTTCCTGCTGCCCCCGGTGTACCGCCGCCGTTAAGGACTTGTATTTCAAATGATGTTTTATCAATGGTTGCCGGTGCCGGGGTCGGCGTGGGAGTGGGACTCGCGGTCGGAGTCGGGGTCGGCCGCGCAAATAATTTGATGGGAGACGTTTTCTTGGCCAGGGCAAACAAAATCCCTCCTGTGAGGATGGCGACAAGAATGGTGACAATTGCCCACATAAATAATGATGCGATGGGCTTATTCTTGTGCACGGAAATTTCCGGCATGACGCTTGATTTTTTCTCGGGAGTATAAAGCTCCTCAACCATAGATTTACGGGTAGAATCTACCCGGTGTGCTTCCTCCTGTGGTTCGCTTACCGGCGGCTCCTCTGCCGGCGGATCTTGTACGGGCTCGGCGGCTTCTGGCATCTTTTCCTCTTCCTCCTCAACGACTTCCACAACCTGCGTGACCGGTATACGTGCTTCTTCTGCCTCCGGTGCCGCTTGTGCAGTCATCTTATTAGTGAGCGCTTTCCTTCTTCGTGACGGCATATGATTAGTATATCAACTACTTGCGCTCGTGTAAAATCGAAGCGCGAATTTCCAAAAATAGCGCGAACCTAAGAAAAACACAATCGCAAATAGTAAAAGTCCAAACGAGTCAAAGAGCGTTAATTTCGTAAGTAATACTTTTGTCGGGGCAATAACCATAAACGTAAACGGCAAAATAAACAGGAATAAAAACTGGTTTACATGTGAATACATCTCCCTGGGATACCTGCCGATGTTTGAAGCGGAGTAAAGAAACTCTATGAGATTTGATAAATCCGGATACCAAAGGATAAGGGTCGCCACGATAAACCAAATGGAGTACAACAGCAGCAGCCCGATACCTATGCCGATGCAAAATAATCCGATAAGAGGCAGTGTGACCGTGATGTGTGAAATGGAAATGACGTACCACGTAAACACCATCCCCAAAAGAATACGGATGATACTCGTAAAATTAATGATGGATGTACTGACCAAAAATTGCGAGTCCACGGGTTTCGTGAGTATCGCGTCCAGCATGCCGAGACGGATAAGATATGTCAACCGATCAAAATTTCTGGAAAACAGTGTATGAAAAATTCCGATAAATAACGCGTAGACGCCGGAAAGCAATAATATTTCATCCCGTGTCCATCCGAATACGGATGTCGTACGCGACGTCAAAAGAATGATCGACACTAAAGAAAACACTCCCCACACCGTACTTCCTAAAATATTATTAATGACATTGGCCCGGTATACGACTAACGCCGAAAAGTTCAAATGTATAAGTGCGCGATAGACGTTCAGATATTTTTTCATATTACTGTCCGAGACCGGTAAATAATCGGATTCCTTTTTTCCATAACAACTGATAGATTGCCGCAAGTAGTACGATCCACACAATTTGGATAGCGATTGTCCGGACGGATTCCGCAGTAGTTAACTTCCCCTGAAACGCCAACAGTGGAAAATAAATAATATAGGAAAACGGAAGCGAGAACGCAATCTGCCGGATAACATTCGGTAAGAATTCAAGCGGCATGAGCATACCGGCAAATATCAGAATGACGGCTTCCACAAGTTGCTGCAGCCCGGAATAATCCGTTAACCATAATGCAGAAATACCCACAATCATTTTAAATATAAATGATATGATGTACCCACAAAAAGCAATTCCAATGGCAAAAAGAATGGCCGGCGCCGTGGTGGCTACGGTCACAAACGACCCGAACAACATCCAGAATGCGGCGAATATGATGACGCCGAAAAACCCCTGGATAATCCTCCATGGTAATTCCTCAAAAAACTTTAAGCGGATATACGAGAAAGGTTTTAACAAATACCGCGATAACCCTCCCTGCTGAATGTCCCAATGCGCTACATCCTCTTCGATATGCACAATAAGAAGTGACCCGGCGATAACCAACAGAAAATAATACGTTGCGATGGACGATAGATTCCATTGGGCGAATACGATCTGATTTCCTGCGTATGCCCCGCGCCAAAACAAAAAATAGGTGAGGGGATTCAAAAGAGCAATGAAAAACCAGACTACTGACCGGCTACGGAGGGCAAATGCCTGTTGGAAATGTAACGCAAAAATTTTTACGTACCGCATAGCTCACACTGTGGCTTTCGTAAATACATCGCGGATAATATCTTCGATATCCGGTTCCTCGATGTTGAGGTCTGCAACCGGAAACGTCTGCAAAATCTGGGCTGCTGCGACATTGGACGCACTCCGCGGGACGCGAATGACCGCCTTTGGAAAATTGTAGTCTACCAGCTCCCCTATTTCTGCGAGTTTATTTGGTGCGACATACGTTTCCAGAACAATAGACAATACTTTATACTTGGCAAATTTTCTTACCAGATTATCGAGTTTTCCGTCATAAAGAATAGATCCGTGATCAATAATAACGACGCGCTTAGCAAGCTGCCGCACGTCCTCCATGTAATGCGAAGTCAATAATATGGTGGATTTACGGATCGTGTTATAAACCTGGATAAAATCACGCATTTTCTTCTGCATCACGACGTCAAGGCCGATCGTCGGTTCATCCAAAAAAAGCACTCTAGGCGAATGAATAAGTGCTGCAATCAGTTCCATTTTCATGCGCTCACCCAAAGAGAGTTTTCGCACCTGCACTTTGAGCAAACTCTCCACTTCAAGAAGTTCAACGAGTTCCGAAAGTGTTTTATGATATTCCGTATCCGGAATTTCATATATTTCCTTGTTAAGAAGAAACGTTTCCTGTGCCGGCAGATCCCACCATAATTGATTTTTCTGTCCCATAACGAGGGCAATTTGTTTTAAAAATACGTTTTTTCGCTCACTTGGTGTATAACCCAGCACCGAAATTTTCCCGCTTGTCGGAAATAATAATCCCGAAAGACATTTGAGTGTCGTTGTTTTGCCGGCGCCATTGGGACCGATAAACCCGACAAGTTCCCCTTCTCCGATCTCAAACGAGATATTATTCACGGCGCGGACCGTCTGATATTTGCGTGAAAACAATGATTT
>JAPLWC010000079.1 GCA_026396845.1 Candidatus Gottesmanbacteria bacterium | reverse complement strand
AGTCTACAGAACAATCTGTTTTTTGTCAAATACGCGGACGCTACAGAATAAGGAGTTTTTGGAGTTTCTCATCTTTCGGCATATTCCATACCACGGCTAAATTCAGTGTCTCCTGCCGAATATATCTCGGTAAAAGTATATCAATATCCTGTTTGGTAACGGCGTCGATTTTCGCAAGATACCCGTCCAGCGTGATAATTTTTTGCCCGAACAGTTCCTGCCGACCGTAAAATTCGTTCAAAAATTCCGGATCCTCGCTTTTAAACGCCAGCATGGTCTTGAGGCGCTTCTTGGCAACGGCAACTTCTCCCGTTGTTACGCCGCCGGCGACGACTTTGGATAATTCATGCATAACCGCTTGTACTGTTTCCTCCACTTTCGCGGTCGCTACCCCGGCATAAATGGACCAGTAACCGACGTCTTTCCAGTTATCCGCAGTGGAGCGGATCTGATAACACAGTCCCCGCTTCTCACGGATTTCGCGAAACAACCGCGAGGTAAACGACACACCCATGATGAGGTTAAACAGGTTCCATGCATACCGGTCTTCGCAGTCACGGTTAAACGCGCGGATGCCGAGGGTGATATGCGCCTGTTGGGCATCGGGCTTGGTCACGATTTCGACCTTTGGCTCGGATTGAATATCCCTCACCAACTCTATATCCCCCATCGAGGAACCGGTAAGACACTCAAACCATTCTTCTGTTTTTTGTTTGATATGTGATGCTTGATGCTTGAGATTTCCGGCCAGTACCACAACGAGCCGGTCCGGCGTATACCATCTAGTATGATATTCTTTGAGTTCTGCTGATTCGACCGCACGCAGTGATTTTTCTCTCCCGATAATCGGCATCCCCAATTTCGTCCCCGGGTACAGCATCCCGTGGAATGCTTCGCTAACTTTTACCGCCGGCTCATCTTCGTACCGTTTCATTTCCTCGATAATCACGTCGCGCTCGCGGTCAATGTGTTTTTGCTCGAGTAAGGGCGCCACAGCAAGCTCGCGGTTTATATCCAGCGCTAAGGACCAATCAGTGCTAAGTACTTTGTTGTGGTAGTTGGTAATATCAATATCCGTATAGGCATTCTGGAGGCCGCCGGCGCGCTCAATCGTATATTTTTTCGTAGGGTTTATCCGGAGCTTTGCCGAAGGAAAGTTTCTGTTTCATTAACTCATGTATCTTACCACATCTCTCCCTTGTATTGACAAACTCTCTTTCCGGACGTATGATACCGCCCATATGAATCAAAAATCGGTTGAAGTGAAATCAAGCCTTTTTCCTGCCTGTCAAAATTGCCAGGTTGCGAGAAACACAGGAGAAGATGAGATAAACAAAACATTAGAACCAGCCCCTGACTATACCCCGCCTTCAGAAAAATCTGATTTCGTCGCGACTGTTGCGTGTACTTTCGATACAGGCGTCCAGGTCCTAGGTAGCCAAATTGTGTACGAGGCAGAAGTAAAAGTAGATGGAAAATCAGTAGCTACTATAACAGGACCTATGGATTGGTGTCCAGTTATTCATGCAAAAGGACAAATACCTGCCTAAACACGACCTCTTGCTACTTAGATTGCCTCGTACATCTTTCGAATTTGTAAATAAGCTACACTCTTTCACCCCAGCATTTTAGCTTCAAAAGGCGAGGCCTTGCGAAGCTAGATCCACGAAGTATACTTAAACCATGCCTTCCCGTTTTCAAATTAAAACCTACACAGAAAATACGTTTCACCATTTAT
>JAPLWC010000051.1 GCA_026396845.1 Candidatus Gottesmanbacteria bacterium | reverse complement strand
AGGATGAGGGTGCACTTTCCACTCAGGCAACAGATCCGTCTGTCTCCTGGCGGGAACGGGATCAGGCCATCAGATTGTTACGAATGAATAATTTTTATGGAACTATTCGCCTCTTATCCTACTGCCTCATGCCCAACCATTTCCACATGGTGGTCTGGCAAAAACACGGGCCCGGGATTGACGAATTTATGAATTCACTCTGGACACGATACACGATGTATTTCAATCGTAAATATCGGCGCGTCGGTACGTTATTCCAAAGTGTCTATAAAGCGGTTGCCGTGACAACAGATGCACAACTCCTCCATCTCACCCGATATATCCATCAAAATCCCATCGCGCACCGTAAGTTACAGACGTTAGCTTCAAAAGGCGAGGCCCCTCCAGAGGCGGGCAGGCTTACGAAGCTAACTTTTCGTTCTTGATACTTGACACCTGATACATGATACTTATTTTATGACCCCGGATGATATACGACAGCAAATAGAATTGCAGGTAGTGGACCTTATCAAAAAGAAACTCGCCGACGGCAGCATGACCGAAGAGCGCGCCCAGCAGGCGTCGCAGATAGTCCTGGATACCCTCAAGCCCGGCATGGATTATGAGGAGTTGTATAGAGCCGTAGGGAAACTGGACGATGTGGTGGCTGAACTTGCACCCGTCGTCCTGCCTATCATGGAACAATATGAACGTGATATCGTCAAACCGGTCCAAAAAAATGTCACGGAACTTATCATACAGGGTCAATATGACGCTGCAACTGCATTGGCAAAAAAAGCCATCAGCCAGGATATCAAAATGCAGTGGACCGGATCCGGAAAACCGTGATCAATCCACAATCAGAGGAAGACCGACCTTCTTTTCAATCCGAGCAATTTGTTTATCGCGCTTATCAAACATCGGCACAATCGTATCGGCGATATATTCACCAACCTCTTTTACTATCTCTTTTTTCTGATGAACGAGTTTACCGTCAATGTCGTCGTTCAGTTGTCCACGAAGATCTTTGAGATCGTCTTTTGTGGTAAAAACTTTCTTCATTTTCTTAATATCTGCGTCACTGATCATGCTTCAACTCTACTGCGTGAAATTGGATGAGTCAATAATCAATTTCGGGATATTTCGGTCGAAGTGGTATAATGCGGATCATGAAGTATTTCCGCAAACACCCGGACCTACTCATCATCGCCAACTATCCGGAAGGGATGCACCGCATACGCCGCGCGAGACTTACCACAGCGCCGCAGCTTTCTAAAATCCTTGTCCACGCCATCACCTCAACCCTTGCAAAAACGAAAAAAATCCTTCTTTTGACAGACTCACCGGATACTAAGAAACATACCGGTTTTATCACGCGTACCTCGTGGGCCGCGGGTAAACCCTTCTCGATCTTTCAACTCACGAACCGCTTCATCTATAACCATGAGACGCATACCGTCTGTTTATTATTTCACCCTGACCTCTTCGGCCGATTCTGGACGGACTTTTTTACACTGTTTCTTATCGGTTCCCTGAGGATAACCGGTAAACATACGATGATGGTATTTTTAACGACTCCTAAACTCTCTGTTCAGCCGACGCTTCTGCAAACGATCCGGTATTTTATCCGATTTGCCTTGTATGCTCTCTACACCACACTGGCAACCAAAACGGTCGTGGGAGAAAAGCTACTTGCTCACAAACTGATGCGGCTGACCGGAAAAAAGACGATTCTCGCCATCCCTATGACATTCCGGTCGCTGAATGAACGTAGAATTGCCGGAAAAATATTCAATGAAGAACTCTTCCCCTCGCCGATAAAAAATCTCGGCCTCACCCATTATCTGCATCCCGACGCCCGGACAAAACCCGCGGCTTGAGCCTCCGCTTCGCTACAAAACCAGTGATCGCCGAAGGCTTCATCCACGATAACTTGTGTGTAATTGTCGCATGCAGGCAGGTGATAGGTTTTCTTCCCATCGCGGATGTTTCCCTTGATAAGGCAATCTCCCGAAGGCTCGGTCCGGCACACGGAAGAAAAAATACCGATTTTTTTTGATTTTGCATCGTCGTAGGCTTGTTTTAACGTCGGCGCGTAGTCCTTCGGGGCAGAAAACGTATCCCGCGCCAGTCCTGCCGACAGCATACCGCGGTTTACCAATGGATCGGGACTCAACGGCAAACCCAATATGCGTGAGCGCATATACGATACCCAGGTCGGGAAATCTTCCACAATTACAATAGCTAAAACTCTCCCATAATCATCTGTTACTATATCTTTCAGCCTCACATGTTTACCTAACACGAGACTGCGTAATTCGTCCCTCGCCTCATCGGCAAGACAGCGCCCGATTTCCGGCGCATCAATCCCTAAAAGGCGCACGCGTCTACCGTCGGCAAGCTGAAGACTATCCCCGTCCGGTACCGCGGTTACGCGCGTACGCTCGTATTCCTGACAAATAAATGTAAAGTTTAACGCCACAGATATAACCACTACCACCCACAGGCCCTTTTGCATATTACGAGCATATCATATACTACAGACATGATACTTCTTCTCCTGCTATTGGCTGAACTTTTCTTTCTCTTTTTCCTTTCCCAGCGGCTGACGCAGAGCACGTATGACCTCTGCATTCTGCTTTTTCGAGCACGGTCGGTCGCGATCACGATTATTACCATCCTCAATTTCCCGGGAACCGTCATCCATGAATTGTCGCATTTGTTTACGGCTGAAGTATTGGGTGTCCGGACCGGCAAACTCACGTTAGTGCCGGATACAATCCAGACGAATGAAATCAAAGCCGGTAGTGTGATGATTGCAGCTTCTGACCCGTTCCGGCGCTATTGTATTGGCCTTGCACCTATATTCACGGGCATAATTGCCATAACCGCATTATCGTACGCGTTATTTCAATACGTCCCTTTTTGGGGAAATCGGGCTACTTGGGGATATGTGGGTGGAATATATTTACTTTTGGCTGTAAGTAACGCCATGTTTTCCTCGGCAGAAGACCTTAAAGGTTTTCTCCCGTTTATCATTACATTGGGAATTATGGCCGGCACCGCGTATTTCGCGGGATTCCGGATGGGGATCACGGGTCCGGCACTCGCGGTATCCACACGGATACTTGACGCGCTGACGAAAAGTCTCGGGATCGTATTGGCGCTCAATATAGCCGGTATCATCCTCACAAAACTATTGATTATTCTTACGGAAAAACTCACGGTGCTGATAACATCCCTTTTGCCGTGAGGTATGGGAGCAGAAAAAATAATTTTTTTATCTTTGGATACCGTGTTTACAAACGTACATTTCGTTTTAAAAATCTTTAGCACCCCTGTCTCACCGACTTTAAACTTATGAGGGGTGATCTTCATGACGAGCACGGGTTTATCCCAGGGCACTGGCAATGTGAATTCTTCCTGAGAAAAATCTTTCACTTCGGTCGTAACCCACGGCGTAATATGGACCGTATCATCCGGCCGCTCGCTAATGTTGTACGGAGTCCAAACTTGACTCCCAGCGTCTTCCAAATAGACAGGGACTGATTTTACTTCAGGTGTCATAAGGTCGTCATTATAGCATAACTGTAGGTCGCTTAAGGAGCTTAGGTCAAAAAAATATGCAACCTAATCGCGTTTTAACACCTCAAAGAAGGCCGATTGGGGTATTTGTACTTTACCGATTAATTTCATACGCGACTTGCCTTTTTTCTGCTTTTTCAAAAGCTTGTCTTTCCTTGTTCTATCGCCGCCGTAGAGCTTGGCGATCACGTCTTTGCGGAAGGCTTTCACGTCCGAGCGGGCGACCACTTTGCCTCCGATTGCGGCCTGTATGGGCACCTCAAATTGATGACGCGGAATGACGGCTGCCAGCCGGTCGGTAATTTCGATGCTTCTGGTGTGCGCCTGGTCGCGGACAACCAAAAATGAGAGCGCATCGACTTTTTCTTTATTCACGAGAATATCGATTTTGGCAACATCCACCGCCTGATAGTCGAAAAACTCGTAATCGAGGCTTGCGTAGCCCTCGGTAATGCTTTTGAGGCGGTCAAAAAAATCAATAATCATGTCCGAAAGCGGAATACAATAGGTAAATTCTGCTTGATCAGCTGTATATTTAAGGTCCACATATGTCCCCCGTTTTTCCTGCGCCAATTGCATAATCGGGCCGACAAAACGCTTCGGCGTATAAATCGTAACTCGCATAATCGGCTCTCTGACTTCTTCGATGATGGTCGGATCCGGAAATTCCGCCGCTGATTGGATAGACATTTCTTGCCCTGATGTTTTTTTCAGATGATATTCTACACTCGGGGCAGTTGCGATCATGTTGAGATCAAATTCGCGGGATAACCGCTCCTGCACGATTTCCGCGTGAAGAAGTCCCAAAAATCCGCAGTGAAAGCCGTTCCCAAGGGCCGCCGATGAAATCGGCCGGAACGTAAATGCACTGTCGGAGAGCCGCAATTTTTCCATCGTTTCCCGGGCGTAGGAAAACTCTTCGCTATTTATGGGAAACAAACGTAAAAACACCATGGGCTTGGGTTCTTTGTAGCCGGGAAGGGCGTCCCTCGACTCACTTCGTTCGCTCGGGATGGTGACGGTGTCACCAACTTTTGCAAATCTCACGTCTTTCAAACCTGTGGCGATATATCCTACTTCTCCGGCAGATAATTTTTCACCCGTGCCGATTGCGTGCATCTGAGGAATAAAATACCACAGTTCTATAGGAGTTACTGACGCACCGGAAGCCATAAACATGAGTCGAGTGGACGACAAAAATGGAATTTCGCCGTCGACGATTCTCACAAACACCACGACGCCTTTATGTGCATCATACTGTGACGAGAAGATTAACGCGCGCGCTTGCCCCGAGGAGTTTCCCCGAGGGGGCGGAATCCTTTCGACAATGGCTTCCAAAACTGCTGCAACATTTTCGCCGGTTTTGGCCGAAATTTCAATTATTTCTTCATCTTTAAACCCGATAACCCGTAACTCGTCACGCGTAACTTCTCTGTTGGCCGTCGGCATATCGATTTTATTGATGAGCGGAATAATAGTCAGGCGATGCTGACGGGCCTGGTGAAGATTCGCGAGTGTCTGCGCCTGCACGCCCTGGGTGGCATCAACAACCAAAATGGCCCCTTCGCAAGCAGCGAGTGACCGCGACACTTCATAGCCAAAATCGACATGGCCGGGAGTATCTATCAGATTCAGAATATAATCTTTATAATGCATCCGAACAGGCGCAAGTTTAATGGTAATCCCCCGTTCCCGTTCAATCGGATTGCTGTCCAGAATCTGCGCCTTCATATCGCGGTGGGCTACTGTCCCCGTCATTTCCAACAAACGGTCGGCAAGTGTCGACTTGCCATGATCTATGTGCGCCACGATTGCGAAATTTCGGATGTGAGATTGATCCATACTTATTGTTCACGTATAGCGCGCTGCAATGTCTGCGCATTCTGCTGCAAGAGGGCATCAGTGGGATTAATCTTCAGTGCCTTTTCGATGTACTCCAGCGCCTGCTGATAGTCCTTTTTTTCGGCTGCAATAACCGCTAAATCCTGATACGACTGCCACATATTCGGGTTCATCGACAGTGATTTTTTTAAATACGGCATGGCCTCATCATATTTTTTCATCTGTATATATGTATTGCCGATATTGTGATAGGCGTCGGCGTACTGAGGATTGATTTTGATGGCCTGCGTAAGAGCTTCAATACTTTTGTCATACTCCCCGTGTCTGGCGTACACATCTCCCATATTATTCCAGCTCTTGGGTTCTTCCGGAGATTCCCGAAGTGTCGCCACCCATAAACTATCCTGACTTCTCCACTCGCTACCCCGAAGCATCGTCCGGGTACACAGTGCAATGACGGCGATGATACCAACGCACATCCCAATGACTGCTACGCCCCATTTCTTCGAAGATACAATTCTATCATAAAGCATTCCAGAAACAACACAGAAGCCAATGAACCCTAGATACACATACCGTTCTGCAACAATCCACGCAATATGTATCGGAAGCAGGGTAACTCCGAGCGTAAGAACGACCCATGCGAGCCAAAATCCCCATGATTTTTTCCGCACCAGACCAACGAGGGTTACCCCCAGATACACGCCCGTTGCCACCATGCGGATCACCACCTCTGTCCAGGAATGAAACAATCCGACATGATAGAGCGTAAGATGTTTCGGCCACACGAAAAGTTGGGCATACCAGCTGATTGCAAAAGGCAGTTGAAGGAGCGGATTATATAACCCTGAAATTTGTTGATTCGTTATGTCTTCTACTCCTGATATGCGGGAACCGATTCGGGTAGTATAAAAAAGAACAAACGGTATGGTAACCACTATATACGGTACCCACTGCTTCCAGTGTTTCTTCAAATCACCAAACATCCATTCATAGAGGCCGAATATGATGAACAGCGGCAGCGCTTTATCCGACATACCCAGCGCCAGTATAAAAGAAAGAAGGGATAGGATCCGACCAACAAGGGAAACATTTCTATACCAATACAGGGATAGTAGGAAAAAAAACGCGGCATATGAATAGACCACACCGCCTGCAATCCAGGTCACCGACTCAACGGCAAGCGGGTGGATGGCAAACAAAAGACCGGCGACAAAGGCTACGAGGGTACGCGCGTGTTTACGGACAATCAGCCACACAAGGATCACATTTCCGGCATGAAACAGGATATTGAGCAGCCGGTATGGCCACGGGACAAGACCAAAAAGATACGCGGTACGATTTCATACGAGTAGTATATCACCCGTACTGACTTTTCCTGCAATAATTTGACAAAGAAAACGAAGAGGGCGTATTATTCCCCAATATGGCAGGATATGGAGCAGAAAGAGAATTTGGAAGAAGCAGAATTGAGGAACGGTTGAACCAGCGGGTCTCGGGTCCGCGGGCGCACCGCATACCACATCAAGAGTATCAAATACCGGAACATTCAGCTGCATATTTGGAATTTCGCGGATATGAAGAACTGCAACACACACTTCATGTCCATCAAACGAAATTGTCATTTCAAGAGGCTCAAGAATTAGCCGATATATTTAAACCGGGATATTACGTCACTGCCATACATGGTTGTAAGCCGGAAATAGATGAGAATGGCAATCCTGGAAGCTTTATTCTTCTTAAACGGAAAGATTCCACACCGCCGCTCGTTTCCGAAATACAAGACCGCGCACGTCCACCGATACCCCCATCACCGAAACTGAGACTTATCGACCAACTGCCGCCAGCTGAAACACTCACGCCGGCAATCATAGGCAAGAGGCTCTTTGAGGCTTTTAAAGGATACGATCAGTATGGTCAACCCTCTGATCAATTGTCATATTTGCTGCGACACTATCTCATCTCTGGGACCGGTGACGGAAATCCTGATTATGAACTTCCCTCATCGGGAACGGGTGAGCCCGTACGCCCATGGGAAAAATATCATGCGAGATTTTATTCTTCTGATCCCGCAACAACCGAAAAATATACGCCGGACAGTCCTCACATTACACCACCGTCATTGCATTATGCCCGCGAAATCATCACGTTGACTCACGCGCACCATTTTTTCAGAAATCGGCAAGTCGAGCAACATGACATGGTTTTTACCCGGGATGATAATGTCATAATTCCTTTTTCGTATATCAAAGGCGAGCAGCCGATTGAACCACACCTCGTGCGCAATCTTGAGGATCTTGAGGAAGTGTTATCTGACCCTCTCTGGAATTATTCGGAAACGATGATACAACTATGGAAATTGCCCCCTGAAATGGTTACGTACCACCTGCAAGCAACGCTCAAAACGCATGAAATTTCCCTTCGCGACTTGATCCATGTCCTCGGAACCCCGTCATATCATTTAGAGGCCGGTGAACCGTATTGGGAATAAGAGTAAGCTCTATCCAAACAAAAGGTCAAGAGCGGTAACGAACCGGCTTAGGGTTGTTCGCCCCATTCTATATCCTTCATCCGCGAATATCCTTTCTCTAAACGCACGGATACGTCTGCTCGACCAACATTAAGCGAAACTACCTGCTTAATTGTTGTATAAAGCCCGTCGCCTCTGTGATCAATGCAGGGTGTTGCAATAACCTGATAGGCTATATTACCGTGTTCTTTCAGCTGATGGGTTGTCCACCACGCCTTCAGACGATTGAATACTGTATCACTGTAGACAAACACGAGCATATGTTGTTCGGAACGCAGCAGAGCCGGAGGAAAAATTCTATATGACACCTCGGGGCCGGAGTATACTCGACATTCTGATCGCATAGATGGGCAGCTATGCTATACCAAAAATACCGTCTGTTTGCAATAACCACAATCCTCCTTGTGTCCGATCTATAAATACCCTATAATACATATTCTCACTCATATCCTATGACGCGCGCAGAAAGACAACCAATTCATCATAAAAAATCCGTATTCCGGCCGGTCGAAACCGGGCCGGCCGCCAGCGGCTTTGATGTTAATGATCCGGTTGGAAATTATATACGCGGCCTGTATAAAATTCCCCTCCTCACTAGTGAACAAGAAATAGAGTTGGCTACCCGTATGGATGCAGGAAAAAGTGCCCGTCAAAAACTCGCCGCACAGGGAACCCGGATGTCGCCGAAAACAATAGCCGATTTGAGACAACAAAGTGATGCGGGGTTTGCTGCCGAAGAAGAACTTATCATAAAAAACCGCCGGCTGGTCGTGAGTGTCGCTAAAAAATATCAGGGCCGGGGCGTGCCGTTCCTGGATCTAATCCAAGAAGGAAATATTGGGTTGATGCGCGGGACAAAAAAATACGATGTAGAACGCGGAAAAAAGTTTTC
Source organism: Candidatus Gottesmanbacteria bacterium (assembly GCA_026396845.1). Classification (GTDB taxonomy): domain Bacteria; phylum Patescibacteriota; class Microgenomatia; order UBA10105; family UBA927; genus XYB1-FULL-47-11. The sequence continues at coordinate 900 of JAPLWC010000051.1, read as the reverse complement.
CACCTATACCACTTGGTGGATCCGCCAGGCGATCTTGCGCGCAATTGCCGAACAGGGAAGCGCGATCCGTACGCCGTTCCATGCCGTCGATCTGACACGGAAAATTATGGGCATCGGGAAACGACTCACCCAAGAATTAGGCAGGGAGCCGACGTCTGCGGAGATTGCCGCAGAAATTCCGAATATGACACCAAATAAAGTCGAGTTTTATATGGAAAAAAACAGACCAATTCTCTCCCTGCAACAGCCAACGGATGAAAATGAAAACACGGAACTGGGCGATTTTATTGCCGACCCGAAACCGTCTCCCGATACACAATCAACACAAAATATTCTAGAAGAACATGTGGCGTTTGTGTTGAGCCGTCTTCCCCCACGGGAAGCCTTAATTATAAAACTGCGCTACGGCCTCAATAGTAACTATGCTCATACCCTGCAAGAAACCGGAGACAAATTGGGTATTACGCGGGAACGGGTCAGGCAAATTGAAGCACAGGCGCTCTCCCGTCTTCGCCTTCCGGACGTACGCCGGATGCTCCGTGATTATCTGAATAAAGACGGGGACCGCTGATCGCCGTTTTCCCCCCTTGACACTCAAAAAACGAAAGGTATAGCATGAAAGGGCGAACGGGAAGATCAACCCTGAGCATGCCGAATGGGTTGATTTTTTGGGTTAAAAGACCAGAATTTATTTCTCTTATGAGCATTTGGTCGAAAGCATACTATTACCTGCGCCGCGTCACAAAGTTTATAAAGATCTTCGCGATGATCGCAGGACCCGGCATCATTGTCATGGTGGCCGATAACGACGCCGGAGGCATTACGACCTACGCCGTCACCGGCGCCAAATACGGCTACGGACTCCTCTGGTTTCTCGTCCTCTTGGGCCCAATCGCCTAT
>JAPLWC010000021.1 GCA_026396845.1 Candidatus Gottesmanbacteria bacterium | reverse complement strand
AATTGTGTCTTTGGATTAAAGACAGCATTTTGACTAAAGACCGATGGAGTATTGCCCGAAAGAGGCAATACATTAACAGCTACCTGTACGTTGAAGCCTTCGGCCGGTGTTCCAGCTGAACCATCAAATTCTCGGACATTTATCGTAAGCGGCATAACCTGATTTGGCAGAAGTTCAGGTACTGCTCCGCTGGCGGAGAGTGTAAACATCTTCATGGGAGGACAATAATTAACATTTCCAAGGAGTGTACAACGTGGCTGATCCGGTGTTAACGGATAATAACAGCGCGGGTACGGGGTACAGTTTGGTGCGGGTGTCGGTGTGGGAGTCGGGCTTATCGGCCAACATTGTGGCACTCTCGCACAGGCGCTGCGTTGCTCGACACCGTTTACTATAATAACAGGGCAGCCGCCGGGCGGTGTAGCGCTACAAATATATCCAGCAGGACAATCTTTATTGCTTGTACAGCGCTGTGTGGGTGTTGGCGTTGTAGGCGGACAATAATTAATTGAACTGAGCAACGGACATCGGGGCTGTTCTGATGTTCCGGCATAATAATAGCATGGCGGTATCGGTGTGCAGCTAGGCGTGGGCATGTTGCAGCCGGGGATGTAGGGCCCGCCCATTTGCATCCATGCTTTGTAGCCGTTTTGTTCGTCTTGCGTTAAAGGAACTTGTATTTTGGTGCAGGTAAGATCCGTTCGCGGGCTCCCTTTGCAGGAATCGGGCCATACGGCGATTTCCCGGAATATAACTCTGTTCCAGCAAATTTGTGTTGGCTCGCTGGTAGCCGCTTTTTTCCTAAGTTCGATGCGTTGGGTGAGTACGGCCCAAACAAAAATCGGAAGGCCCACAAGCAAGATGCATATAAAAAATATTTTGATCCAGGAGTTCCGGTGAGTTCCAATCATACGAAAAAATGACTTCTCTGTCTCATCGTAATGAATGAGAAAAATAAATGCAAGTGCCTGTATACTACATCTACATGGGTATTGCTATATTATGGCTTGCCGCATTTCCGTTTATCATGTTGTACGGCGCCTATGAAGGGCCGAAAGTGTTTTGGTTGTGGATAGGCGGGTTTTTTTTGGCCCTATGGTGGATTATCCAAATGGCCCGTTCCCGGTTTCCGAAGATTGATGCCGGAGAAAAATGGTTAATTCTTTGGATATTGGTGCTGTTGGTAGCAAGCATCGCAGGTATTCACCCGATCGATTCGTTGGTGGGCGGCAGTTACCGGCACCAGGGCGTATTATTTTTCTTTACATTATTCCTGATATTTCTCGCGCTCAGAACATTGTCTATGAAACAAAAACATGTATTACAGACGATTCTTGCTTGCGGGGTTGTTTTAGAAAGCATCATAGTTTTATTGCAGAAGGTGAGTGCGTGGTCCGTTCGTCCGTTGGGAACGCTGGGTGAACCAAATGCTATTGCGGGTTTTTTGGCAGTCGGGTTATTTTGGATCGCAACGTCGGATTTCCAAAAACGAATACGGGTACTATTATATATACTTACATTGTTGGGAATTGCAGCAACCGGGTCCCGGGCGGGCATTGTGACTGCGTGCATTGTTACGTTGGGGGTCGGTTGGTATGGCATCAAAAACCATCGAAATTTTTCCCGCTCAAAATCACTGATTATCGCCGGCGTCTTGGGAGTGGCCATGCTCGGTTTAGGTGTTGTTTCTGCAATCAGCATATCGCGGCCACGGTCAATATTCGAAAGCCGCCCGTTATTTTGGCAATTGGGAGTACAGGAAGTTGTCGCGCGGCCGATACTGGGATACGGCGCGGAATCCGGCGAAGCAATCTATAATCGGGCATTTAATCGAATGAACATTAATTTACTGGATTTTATGGTAGACCGGTCGCACAATTTGTTCTTAGATGTGGCATTGTGGTCAGGAATGGCAGGACTTATTCTGTTTACCGGCTGGTGCTTTGTAAGCGGGAAAGAGCTCTGGATTCGTGACCGGTTACGGTGTATCGCGTTCATCGCATGGTTTGTGTTTGCCTCGTTCCAACCGTTGGGTGTTGTTCACTGGCTTCAGCTTATCTTCCTGTTATCTTGAGGAAGGCCCAATGCTATACTGGATATATGATGAGTAAGTCCGAACGATCGCTTCTCAAATCTTTTGTAGTATTTGTATTTCTGGTAGCCATTAGTGTTGTTGCCGCGATTTGGTATCAACAACGGACAGCAACGCCCGCAGAAGCATCAGCAGGGCAACTGCCGGAAACCTCCGTGAACTCCTCCAATGCAGATAAAAAACTCATTTTTCGTGTGACACCACAACCCGGAGGAATGACCGAGTACTCCTATATCGTTGCCGATGTATCGGGAAGAAACCCGCGGATGGTGTTTGATAAAACGTTACCGGCGGGCGCTTCGATGCTACTTCCTGATAACAGCTGGGATCCGACCGACACGTACGTATTTTTGGAGGAACTTAATTCGGGTGCTGTAGATTTCTTCGTGGTAAAGGTCAACGGCGAACCGTTTGCCGACGGCAACAAGTATATTGATGTGGGGGCCGTGTGGGCAAACAAAAAAATCGGCTACACGATCCGGACTGCCACCGGCTGGGCATCCGGCACGCTACTTATTATATATACATCGAAAGACGATGGATCGCGCGGTCCGGCATACTGGTTTGAAATCCCCTCAACCGCGATACTTCAGCTTGCGGGGTAATTATTTCTTGCAGGCATTAGTACGCGATCTTCAAACAAATTGGCATCAAAGTGATGAATATTTTGTCAGTAGATTGCATGATTTTCGGCCACAGCCAATGAGTGTAGTTTGTATTATTTAGTTTGGACAGAACTAAGAGACGCGAGTATTGGTTCGATATTATTTGGAATCTGGGCAGCTGATGTATATGCTTTGTTTGAAACTGGCGTGATCATGTGAAGTATGTTATTTTGGACATATACATAGTGCATTCCGTTCTTCGTCCCAGAAACCACTCCGTGATCATCATATGACGGAGTCTGAACAGTTAGCTCTAAGTAGGTAAACGAGTTGAGTGGTATTTCCTTGACACTAATTATTTTATCAGTACTTTGTCTTTCTGAGAGGCGTTTTTCATACCATGCTCTGCGAGAACTACCATCATAGTGATTTTTTAGAACCCCGTCATTATCCCGATAGACAGACGAAGAATAGTCCCAGAGTTCAGTAGCATCAGAATCGTTTTGAATTGTGAACTCAGAACCAGTAAATCTGAACGAATAACCAGGTGGCATTGATATTGTAGTCTTTACTCCAAAATCTGTGTCTGTTGCCGTAAATTGTTTCCAGTTTGAAGGTACAATCACAGTTTTATTTGAAGCGGTAGGCTTTTGTGTTGGTTGATTGACATTACTCGTTGGATTTACTGACGGAGAAGTTTGATCTGTAGCTGTTGGTTCTGGTGTGACCAGTGGATTAGTAGTAGGTGAATTATTATTTTGCTGAGTTCCTAAATAATAAGCTCCGCCTCCCACTACCAGCAGAAGTACTATTCCACCCAAAATGATAGGGAAGAAGACTTTTCGATTATTTACAGGAGGTTGTACGGGCTGAGGCTGGGCAGGGATTTCAGGAGGATTTACTGGCTGAGAATTGTTTACTTCCATGCTATTAGTATTTCAGAAGCATAGATGTTTATCAATAGTTAAAGTCCTACCAGGGTTTGCAGGGCCACGTGGAGTCCCTGCCCGCCAACGGCTATCGCCGAAGGCGATTGCAGGCGGGGAACCACGATTTGTACTTGCAGGGATTTATGAAAAAGTTCGAACCTATTTTCTCGCAAGTTCCTAGCTCGCCCCGCCTCCGGCGGGGCTCGCATGGTCGGCGCGTCGCCCCCGCCCGACGCGCCTAAGGCATTGTCTGCGCGCGCGTTTTCTCTCTCCCGCTACGCGGAATCGAGTAAAGTAGGATTATAGTAGCACAAAAGCCTAGTACTGTTTGATTCCGTATCAACCCACCCACCCAAAACAAGAGCGGATGGCGGCGACCCCGCCTTGTGCGAGAGAGCCGCCTAGGGGCGGCTTCGCCCGTGTCATGGTTATTAATATTCTTCTTCAGTCTCTACCGGAGTGCGCTTTGACTTAGCATGTCCTGCAGTCGGCGGGATGATCCGCTTTTCGCCCCCGCCGCTTATATCGTATCCCTGTCCAGCGTTCGGTTGGCTTGCGCGCCCGCTTGCAGGAAGCGCTTCGCGCAGAAGTTTATTTGAGCGCCCAGCGCATCACGTTCGGATCGTGGATTGAGCGCGTGTATAAACACGCGCTTTTTAGCAGGTGCTATCCGAGGGGAGCGGGGGCGGCGGAGCCGCCCAAAATTCTATGATCTAGACGATGGAGCATGTTCGATACGAGAATTAGTCTCCCGATTGCATCTTGATGCGGAATTTGCTGTTCATTACCATGACTTAAGTTGTTTCGCCATCCCTGCATAATACCCATCGCAATAAACTTATATCCGACTTGTTCATTTTTTTCTTGGGTAGAAGTGGCGTCGTTAAGTTTAATTTTAGGTTTGGTTTCGCTAAAAACTTCGGCCATAAGATCGGCTCCAAATTTATTTATTATTCCTGATATCTCTTGAACTCGCTTTTCGAAAATTTCAAGCGATTTTCGAACCGACTCATTGAGATGACCTTCGATGAACATTTTTTCACAATCTGGTAGAAGTGCCGGATACAGATTGAATTCCGTAATCATTTTCTGGTAAGTAATTGGAGGGGGAACAATCGATGGTCTCTCTTTGGGGAAGCGCATATTTTTTATTTCACTCTTCATGTTTATTCCAATGGAGAATAAACAATTGGATAAATTTTCCGCTTCTTCGGTGAGTATGGGATTGCCTTCGCGGTGCCTTTTTTCAACTGCAATTGGTAGTATTTCGCGAATAAGTTTTTTTATTGTCCTTGGTTTGTAGCAATAAAGCTTATATAGAAAATCATAGAATGCCTCTTTCTTATTGGGTGATTTATTTGGGTAATATCTGCCGAGTTTATGTTTTTTTACAATGTTTTTTAAGGAAAAAGATGATCTGTATCCCTCTTGAGGAATAAGCGCGCTGAGGCATTCTGCCAACACTCGGATATTTTGTGCATCAGATGCGGAGGGAGATTGTTTTCTTTTCTCCGGCTTCTTCCTTTGTGTTTTTCGTTTCATGACTATTCTATGTTAATGTTTGCAGGTATTACATCTGGTACTCTATCAACACATGTGTTATGAAATAACTTGTTTATTCCAGCTTCCGCCGAATCTCTGTCTGTTTGGTTGTCAACCAGCGCATACTTATATGCGCAAATGTATTTGCTAGAATAGTTTTTGCAACATGGATTTGTTTCGGCCGTCGGGAGATGCTTATTCAAACGATCATTCAAGTCGATTGCCTGTCCGAAGTAGTAGATGTAGTATTTACTATCAGTAGGATTTTGGTAGCTTAATCGATATATTCCCGCTTTACGCGGTGCAGACTGAACACTGTTTGCTGAAAGAGAAAGCAGGTCTGACCAAATCACATTCATAATCCCTCCCTTTTGACTCTTGACAAGAGTCATAAAAAAGTAATAAATTAATAATAGAGCAAATATCAATAAAAGTCAATACTTTTATGACTATAACTCCGAAGCAGAAACTGGTGCTAGACTTCATCAAGAAATTTGTCAAAGACAACGGTTATTCGCCGTCGCTTCATGAGATATCGAAGCATTTCCGCAAATCTATCAGTACTGCCCAACATTTTGTGGAAGAACTCGAAACCAGAGGATTTCTCCAAAAAACCGATAATATCGCACGCGGCATCAGCACCGCAGTCCAGCAATTTGGCCGTATTTTCAAACTTGGCGTTATTGCCGCAGGTAATCCAATAGAGCCGATTGAAAATCCAGAGCCGATTGACGTGCCTCTGTCTATGATAAGCAGAAAAGGCGACTATTATGCTTTAGAAGTGAAAGGCACAAGCATGGAAGATGATAATATTCTTGATGGGGATGTTATAGTTGTCCGGCATCAGAATACAGCAAGTGATGGAGATCGTGTCGTGGCTATCACAGAAAAGGGCGCAACGCTTAAAGTCTACCGCAAAAGAAACGGAAAAGCCTATCTAGAGCCCCGAAATAAAGCATTAAATAATATTTATCCAAAAGAGCTTGAGATTCGCGGCAAGTTTTGTGGTTTAATAAGACAAGGAGACTAAATGAATCTGCCCGTAAATAAAATCAATGACAGATGTATTTACGAAGAAAAAGCGAAGCTTGATAATGTCGCGGATAACTGGAAAGCATACGTCGCCGGAATTAAGAGTTAGAAAAGCACTTTACAGAGCAGGAATAAGATATAGATTGCACGATAAAAAGCTTTCAGGACATCCTGATATAGTCATCAGGAGATTGAAAACAGCTTTATTCGTCAATGGCTGTTTTTGGCATCAGCATAAAAACTGCAAGCGAAGCACTATACCGAAAACGAATAAAAAGTATTGGTTGCCGAAATTAAAAAGAAATATCGAAAAGCAAGCAGAAGACCTTAGGAAATTAAGAAAAGAAGGATGGAAGATCGCAGTAGTTTGGGAATGCCAGACAAAAAATCAGAATAAGCTTGAATCAAGATTAAGAAAAACAGTTATATGAAGAAAAAGGTTTTCAGAATAGCAGAATTATTTTCAGGCCCCGGCGGTTTGGCATTTGGAGCTGTTAATACTCAAGTAGCCTCATCTGATACGGAATACGCTCTTCAATCGGTTTGGTCAAATGATATCGACGCCGACGCATGCAGAACCTATGCGCGGAATATCCATAACGGCGATCAGTCGAAAACTATCTGCAGGCCAGTTCAGGAGCTTGATTTTGAAAAGCTTCCTGCATTCGATGCTCTGGCATTCGGATTTCCGTGCAATGACTTCAGCGTCGTCGGAGAACAGAAAGGATTTAACGGAAAATACGGGCCTCTTTATTTCTTCGGAGTGAAGGCAATCAATGCACATAACCCAATGTGGTTTATTGCAGAAAACGTCAGCGGATTGCAGAGTGCGAATAAAGGAGATGCATTTGCAAAAATTCTCAGCGATTTAGAGCACGCAGGCAAAGGATACCGCTTAATAACGCATCTTTATAAATTTGAAGATTACGGAGTGCCGCAATATAGACACCGGGTAGTTATTATCGGAATAAGAAATGATCTAAATCTTCAATTCAAAGTGCCTGCTCCAACGACACTTCAAAAATATGTTACTGCTCGTGATGCTCTTGAAAAGCCGCCGATTTCTGCAGATGCACCGAATAATGAATTGACGCGGCAGTCTGAACTCGTTGTAGAAAGACTGAAATATATTCCTGCTGGGGAAAATGCATGGTATGAAGGCATTCCTGAGTATCTAAGGCTGAACGTAAAAAAAACCCGCATGAGTCAGATATACAAGCGCCTTGATCCGAATAAGCCTGCGTACACAATCACTGGTTCAGGCGGCGGGGGCACTCATGTCTATCATTGGAAAGAAAATCGTGCATTAACAAATAGAGAGCGGGCGCGTCTGCAGTCATTTCCAGATAAATTTGTTTTTGAAGGCTCAAAAGAGAGCGTCCGAAAGCAGATAGGGATGGCAGTCCCGCCGAAAGGAGCAAGTGCAGTAATTTCGGCCGTGCTGAAAACTTTCGCCGGACTATCTTATCCTTCCGTTCCAGCGAAGCTTACAAACGGTTTTCCGCCGCTCAACGGCATGCTGTTTGATCTTTAGAGGATGCTGATGAGTTTCTCCCAGTCTTTCCTGCTTTTCTTCAAGAGACCGGATTTTTTTACAAATCTTTTTCCGTCGAATTCCTGACCCTCGATGCTCGTTACTTCTTCCAGATCGTCAGCCCAACACCAGCCGGATACTTCGCAGGGAATTTCTGAAAAGTCCGGAATATCGGAGCTGTATTTGCTGAAGTGAGGCATATTTTTCACAACTGAAACAATTTCCTGCTTCGCAATTCTTAACAGGTGATCGTCGGGTATCTCCGGTCTGCAGTAAATGTATATGTCTGAGCGGCGTTCCGGAATATTTATTTCATTCTCTCCCAAAATCAGATATGCACTTTTTGGCTTCGATGATTTGATTCCGACGCCTTTGCGCGGCTTCTGCATTTTGCCGTTTCGTACAATGCCGATAATATCCTGCGGCACGATGTCTCCGTAGATGTTGAAATCCAGCTCGACCTCGGTGTTGAATTCCTTTTTGAAGAACTTTTTGACTGCTACTTCGCCTAGTTGTCCTTTAACCCAGTTGGTGATTTTTTGACCAAATTCGCGCTGTCTTGCCGTACCCCAATCGGAAAGCACGTATCCGCGGAAATGCTGAGCAAGTGCAAAGTCTAGACATAGAGCATAATCAGCCTTTGTTAAATTGATAGTGCGCCATGCATAGCTTTTCTTCCATTCAGAGAGGACTTCTTCGGAAAACATAAATCTTCCGTGAGATCCGTTCCTTTCCATGCATTTGAATTCTTCGGCATTCTTGAAGTAATTGTCGAAAGTTTTCGGGTCAAGCCCTGTATAGGCGATTGCGTCTCGTTTGTTTAGTATTTTTCCCATATCATTTTATAAAGTAGTCGATGTTTCTGCTGTATGCCTGTGCGATCTGCTTTAATTGAACTAGATCGATTCTTCGCTGTCCGGATTCCATTTTTGAAATATAAGACTGCGATTTATTGAGCCGCTTCGCGGCAGTTTTCTGATCGAGCTTAGCAGAGAGCCGGGCAGACTTAAGCTTTTGGATAAGATCTTTTTGTTCTTTTGTGTATATAGCTTTGGACATAATTGACTTGACTTATTGTATGATATATTCCAAAATAGAATATGCCAAAATGGAATATAGCTTCAGAAATTTCTGTGGGGTCTTTAAATTCTAAAATTCCGAGCCGATGCGTTTGCAGGCGCGTCGGGCGGGGGCGACGCGCCGACCATGCGAGCCCCGCCGGAGGCGGGGCGAGCTAGGAACTTGCGAGAAAATAGGTTCGAACTTTTTCATAAATCCCTGCA
>JAPLWC010000047.1 GCA_026396845.1 Candidatus Gottesmanbacteria bacterium | reverse complement strand
CATCATCTCCAAAGCGCATTGAAATATAATCCGAATCAGATGCGCGCGGTACTTGTGTCGTATCTGTATGACCTTGATGAAAAAGACCGCCCGCACGCGGATTCCGGACACTGGGCGGCAGTATCATCCTATATGGCCAGTAAAAGCAGAATCGTCCTTTTTGACAGCTCCAGCGCACAGAAAAAATCCTACGATTGGGCGGATTTTCGTACCCGCTGGATGGATTATGATTTGAAGCGAAGGAATATCGGCAAGCGGAAAAAACATTTCCGGCTGATCCGAAAATGGCAGCAGCAATTGTTATTTGTTATGGCCCGCGATCCGGCGCATTTGCCGAAATTCACCATCGATACATGTCACATGTTTACACCCGAGCAAACGATCGGGCCTGCCCGCTAGCGCCTGAGCGCAAGCGATGGCGGGCGGGTAAACCGCCGCATACACGACGCGACAATCGTCCAAACAAAATCGGCAAACGTCATCCCGGCCGCTTTATAGGAAACCGTCATCCCATATTCATCAGAATCGGAAAGGCCCGGGTTGCTATTGGACTCTAAAATAAATATTGTACTTTCGCGGGTACGTATATCGGCGCGTGCATAATCGCGAAATCCTAACTCCGTGAATGTTTTCCGTGTTACCGAATCGATAGCGGCTCCGAGACGTGCCGTCAGGCGCGGCAACGCCACACGGGATGAACTATAATCCGTTGTCGTTTCTTCCCATCTGCTTTCGTAGGTTAACAGTGATTCCGGACCCTGGGTATCAAATATAATTTCCGCGGGTGGCAATATCGCGACCCCGCCCTTTGTTTCCAGCACCGTCACCTGAAACTCCCGACCAATGATAAATTCTTCTGCGATGACCGGCTCACCGAATGTCTTGATACGCTGCCTCACTCGCACTGCTAATTCCTGTACATTATCGACAACTGCATCATGGGTGAGTCCGATACTGCAATGTTCAAATGCTAATTTGACGATCACCGGGTAGTCAAAATCGCGGCGAACAGGTTCCGTCCCTATTTCAAACAATTGCCAACGAGAAGTCGGAAGTTTATGGGCATCCAATGCTTTTTTCATCAAAATCTTATCGGACGTCGTCAGGTAATTTTCGCGCGTGGCTCCGGTGTAGGGAATTCCCGTGTGCTCAATTGCCGTAAATGCCACATCGGACAACGGCAAATCCAGCCCCGTCCAGTCAATGAGGTTTACGATACAGTCGGCCCGAATACCGGCAATTGCATCAATTGAGTCCTCGGCTACCGGCACGAGTTTGGGGCTCGCGCCTTTCACTTTCAGCGCTTCGTACACTTCTTCTGCGGAATCCACGGTGTCCTGTTCGGTATCCGCATAGGGGCTGGCTATGACCCGTTTGGTAGGAAGACTATAGACGACCGCAATCGCGTGGGGGTTTTTCATTTTCTGTGGTATTTGTTGTGGATCTCCTTAAGCTGCGGATTAGTAATATGCGTGTAAATCTGCGTCGTTGAAACATTTTTGTGTCCGAGCATTTCCTGGATTGCCCGGAGATCCGCCCCGCCGGTCAACAGGTCGGTGGCAAAACTATGCCGCAAGCCATGCGGCGTGATCTTTATCGGCAAGCGCGCTTTCTTCACATATTTTTCCACTAAGCGCTGGACGCTTCGCGGCGTCAGACGAAACGATTCACCGTTTTTATCATCTGCATCCGGCTTTTTACCGGCGTAACGGATAAACAGGGCTATACTTTCGTCGGTCCGATTGGCAAGATATCGCTGCAACCACTCCACCGCGCTCTCCGATAAAAAGACCACGCGGGGCCGGCGGCCTTTCCCGATGACGCCGAATTCGCGGCGGTCAAAATTGATCTGATCGCGATTGAGGTTCGTGAGTTCCGACACCCGGAGCCCCGTCGAAAATAATGTCTCCAAAATCGCCTTATCGCGCAGCCCATCGGCTTTCGAAATTTCCGGCATTTGTAACAGACGCTCAACCTGTTCGCGTTCCAAAAATTTTATGGAGCGACTTTCTGCTTTAGGTAGATCAATCTTCTCCGGGGCGACTACCGCCACATCGCGCTTCAGACAATATTTGAGAAAAGACCGCAGTGCTATCAAATGATAATTTTGCGTCACGCGCTTGAGGCTGATTCCATGTTCATCGACAAACCGTGATAAATACAACCGGTACTCGCGGATTGTTTCATTGGTAATATCTTTGTTGGTCAGATCTTTCACGGTTTTCACGGCGGGCCCGCCTGCAACGCTATGCGTAGCATTGCGGGCAGGGGAGGGGATTTGGGTTGCCAGAAAGCCCAAAAACCGGCGCAAATAGTGCGCGTAGTTGCGAATCGTCAATTGCGAAACATTCCGCTCAATTTCGAGATATTCGAGAAAATCTTTTACTAACTGGTCTAAATTCATATAATCAAGACATGTCTCTACAATGTGCGACATCGAAACAAAAGTCAATAGTCTGTTATACTTATCCCATGAAACTTGGCATTAAAGTAGCGCCCGGAAACGCGTGGAAACGAAACATTGAAGCCACCCACCCCGCAATGGTAGAAATTTGGTATAACGCATCCAAACCTGCTGATTACGATGACATGTTTGCATATGTATCTGCTCAGAATCTTGATATCGGTTTGCATTACTGGGGCGCGCTGCCCAATAATTTGTTGACGAATATTTCCTATCCGGATCCTTCTGTCACTAAACCATCTTTGGAGCTTATGTATGCGACGATCGATGTCGCAACCAAGCACAAATGCGTCTATGTGAATGTTCACCCGGATTTATATTCCTTATTACATGTCAATTTCGACACAATGGACATCCGCGTCATGTCAGAAAGCGCTGATTCTAGTTCAACGTGCCGGACATTTATCAAAAATATCCTCAATCTCAACGACTACGCAAAATCCCGCGGCGTCATATTGACCATTGAGACCGTCCCGATGCGCGACACGCCGACCTGGAATCCGAATCGTGACCGCACCGATGTTATCAATACCCACCAAATGTCAATTGATGTACTTATTGATCTGGCGCACCGCGGCGTCGCTATAGCCAATGATTTAAGTCACACCGCGTGCAATTTGATATCAAACAATCACGCCGATATTTGGCGCTTTCTGTATGATACGACCAAAACTTTATCCAGCGCAACCCGGCTTATTCATCTAGGATTTATTGTTCCGCCATATAACGGTGTTGATAATCACGACTCGCTTGATAATCCGGTTTTGAATTCTGACGATGCAATTCCCAACAAAAAACAGATGATCGAACTTCTCAAATTATTTGGCAACCGCGATGATGTTTGGATATTGGTCGAACCAAAAACAGATCACGTCAAAAATTATTTTTTGGCAAGGGGAATCCTAAAGTCAGCGAAAGTATTAACTGAATAATACCACGTTAGCCCCGCCCGCCACGCCTGAGCGTGAGCGATGGCGGGCAGGCACAAGTTAGCCTCAGTTTCAAGCCCCTGTACTGCCCTAGGACGGCTTAATGACACAGGGCATGCCCAGTTACTCATCTCAATTTCTAATTGAGATGAGTATTTGGGTTATTACCACGGGAAATTTCACGATTTGCTTTTCACAATAATTATTTCCGGTGAAATCGTTGAAACGTTTGTCGTGAAACCTGAAGTTTTTCTTCTTGCCATGTTTCATATTTCGATCCACGCGAAAACATATGAAGTTCCAAATTCTTTTCCTCATAAAAAGGATATGGCAGATTACCAATCCAAACGACCCGTTCATCATTGAGAAAAATTCGGACACACGAAGGATCCGTCGTACCGCATTCTATAATGAAGCGTCCGTCCGACGTGCGGACATCAGGATGCAAACCGTCAAACTCAGATTCAAAAAGAACATCATTCTGTCGCTGACTCATCAGCCATTGTTTTGCAATCTTTTTTAACGCCATATGACCTTTTTCCTGCGGTCCTAAGCCTTCTATTACCATAACTGTATCTTGTGTCTTCTGGTAGATTTCTGTCGATGCAATCGTAGTCTTTTTATATATCAACGCACCGTTATAGATTGCCACAGCAAGCTCATCAAGCACATCCCACGATGCTCCTTGCGGAAATCCTGAATAAAAGATATTTTTAAGTTCTTCGCTCGTTGGATTCATCGGATGTCCTGTAAGGGATGAAATTTTTGGTGTGTTTCCTGGGCGTACTTATCGGACGTATGCACATATCGCGTCGTTGTATCAAGCGATTCGTGGCCTAAAAGAATCTGGATGGCGGCGGGATTGGCGCCACCTTCAGCCAAATACGTTGCAAATCCATGACGCAGGCTATGGGCGCTTATAGGAACATTGATGTGCAGTATCTGCCTATATTGCTTGATCCGTTCCTGAAGATAGTTGGTTGATATGCGCTGGCGCACAGATATGAGCCCGCGGCCTCGATACGGAATAAAGAGCGCCGGAAATCGATCATGACGTATGTTCGTATATGCGTCGAGATGGTATTTAGCGCGTTTAGTCAGGTAAACAAACCGTTCTTTTTTTCCTTTACCGAGGATGAAAATTTTTCCGCTGTCATCTATTTGTTCACGTTTCAAGGTTACGAGCTCTGAAATGCGCATCCCTGTAGCAAACAATAATTCCAGCATCGCGCGATTGCGAAGCCCCACGCGTGAATCTTTTTCGATACGGCTCGGCGCTTCGATAAGTCGCACCAATTCCGAAAGTTCTGCAATTTTCGGATGCGTACGGATTGTTTTAACAAGTTGCACGGCCTCCGGCGCTACAGGTACCGGATGATCCATGTCGATAAGATATGTAAGATAACTGCGAATAACTGATAACATGCGGTTGATACTCGTTGATGACAGCTCTTCAGTTCCTTTCAGCCGTTCTAGGGCCGTTACACGGTCAACGGATATAAGATACGCCTTATAATATGACAATATTTTTTTGTCCAGGTGCTCAAAAGGTGTATGCGTATCGGACAAAAAAAATGCAAACGTGAGAAGATCCCGTTCATAATTATAGACGGTTTCCTGAGAATACCGGTTGGTCTTAAGAAAGAGGAGAAAGTCATCAAATAACGGCAATAATGCTGAAATATCATGAAAACCAGAAGAAGTCGCAGGGGGAGTCGAAGAAATTGTTTCAGGTGTATTATCCGAGTTCATACCGAGTATAAGGGATATTATACTCGATAATTGTACAATCTCGTACCTGGCTTGTCAACTGGCAATCTCACCACATGACTGTCCTAACATTGCGTGGGTCCCGACAGGGGGCAAAACAGCCTCGAAAACCCCTCTCCCGGGGTAAGGGGCAAAAAGTTTTACATAGGCGTTTACATCAATCTACAGCCGTAAATGCAGCATACAACACCACCCAAAGCTCCTATCCTCTGCAGGTCAGGGTTCTGCCACAGATAGCGCATTCATATGCTCTAAACAATGAGTTTCGAGCCTGTCCGCCATCGCTTCGCTCAGGCGATGCGGGTGGGGCTAAGTTGGATTTGGCGCCGCTGTATGCTCCATAATGCTATTATTGAAGCCGCTGCAACTCTCTATTGAGCTCCGGACACATATGAGTTTAGAGCGTATTAATAATCTATTTAATACATTTTAAAGCTATGAGCACTCACTGCTCATGAGTACTAAATAGGGGCTTTCGGGTTTTTTTAGGTCTTCAATATGCTCTAAACCTCCTTTTTCGAGGCTAATATTGGATAATAATCTACATGAGCGCTAGAGCGAAATAGAGCGGTGTAACAATCCAAACCAGTAAAAATACGCACACATTGTGTACTCAAGCGAGTGGGCCACTGGCCCACGAGCGCAGGCACGCACTAGTGCAGAGCACAGTGCATGCCAAGAGCGTGAAATGAACGTATGTTATACCGTGAAAAGAATTATCCACATCGTTATAGGCTACTATAGGCTTACCCACATCAAACTATATCAACCCCACAGGTGACTAGACTACCCTGCTCCCCCACTTCGCGTCTGCCTACATGTGCCCTCGCCAGGAAGTTGCAATGAGCGTAATAATAAAAACAATTGCTGCTACGGCAAAAAATTCAATCACCGTTTTTTTATACAGCTTTTCGACCAGGTACTGCTGGGAAGCACCTACACTACTGTAGAACGCAGTCGTGAAAAGAAGTGCCAACAGCGTCGTTTTTGTCGGCAGGAAAGAAAATACCCATACGAGTTGGGCCAAAAAAACGGTGACAGCAATACTAATGTGCCACACTCGCCTACCCAAGGTTTCGGACAATTCCATGGACCATACCGACTGCAGCACAAGGAAAAAACTTATGATCCCGATAAGAATCATCTGCACCGGAGCGATAAACCGGAATGCCAATACCGTTTGTACCAATAAAAAATACGTGAGGAGAGTCAACAGGAACCCGACGGAATGCGCGGCCCGCAGGAGCGCAATCGTCCGGTCAGCGGCCACCGTATAGATGTTCTCGGTTAAAAGGAGAGCATACATGCCAACGCCGTAAAGAAGGGCGACCGGAAGTCTCGTAAGCCAACGAACAGGCAGTAAAAAATAGAAAAGCGCTACCGCAGTGGTGAATAATGTAGGCAGCGTTAGAATTGTGAGCCATTCCATACCTCTGATTTCCTGCCGAAATACCAATGCAGATGAACCGGCGGCCGCAACTGATAGTAAAAATACCAGAGGATATCGGGATTCTCCGGTCACCAACTGGGTTAATAGTAACCCAACAGTCAGTAAGATCGTAACACCAACGAACTGCTGGCGTTTGGTAAGTGAAAAGTGCCGCTCCGATCGGATAAACCACCTCCGCACCGCATCAATAATTTTTGTACTCATAGTCAGGGTTACGTAAGATTCGTGAATACCGTCTGCACATCGTCCAATTCCTCAAGAGCCGCAACCAAATCATCTGTTTTTGCCCGCAGTGCGTCTCCCGCTTCCATTTGCGATATGGCATGCATAATGCGCACGGTTTTTTCAATCGGAATCCGTGCTGCCGCGAGCGCCTGTTTAACGTGAGAAAGATCTGCGTCGTTTGTATACACCTCAAAAAGATCCGTCGTTTCCACTACGTCCTCGGCGCCCGCGTCACACGCCGCGGTCAGAAGCGCGTCAAACGCGATCCCCTGTTTGGGTACGGTCAATAAGCCGCGCCTGTTAAACTGGAAACGTACGGCGCCAGGAGACGCAAGTGTCCCGCCCGAGCGTTCCAAAACATTTTTTATCTGCGACACGCTTCGCTTCCGGTTATCCGTTGCGGCCTCAATAAGAATGGCCACGCCCCCGGGTCCGTATCCCTCATACATCATTTGTTCAATTGCCAACGCCCCTGACCCTCCCGCCTTTTCAATAGCGCGCTCAATATTTTCTTTGGGCATGTTCACATCGTGTGCTTTTTCAATAGCGAGCCGGAGATGGAAATTGCTCTCCGGATCCGTTATTCCCCCGCCCTCTTTGACGGCGACAGCGATGGCGCGCGACGCTTTCGTAAACGCAAAACTCTTCACCACATCGGTTGTCGCTTTCTGATGTTTCACTTTTGACCACTTGGAATGTCCGCTCATACTGACCTATTCTACTTCCTATATTGACTTTTCTCAAGAAATGGGTACACTGCCCACTATGATATCCGATCATCCTACGGCGGATATAGCGATTGCCGCCGCACTTGCTCAGGATTGGAAAGAGGCTATCCGAATTAATCTTGCGATCGTCAAATCTGATAAAAGCGACCTCGAGGCGTTATGTCGGTTGGCATTCGCCTACCTCAAAACCGGTCAAATTCTTACCGCGAAACGTACCTACCAAAAAGTGCTCGCTCTGGATCAATATAACCAGATTGCGTCAAAGAATCTCAAAAAAATGTCAACCCTCAAAAAAAAGGACATGGCAAATGAAGCCTGCACCTATATGTCTCCGATGATATTCCTCGAAGAACCCGGCAAAACGAAAATCGTCGAATGTGTCCACGTGGCACCCTCACACGTACTCTCGACGCTTTCGGCAGGCCAGGAAGTCTTTCTTAAGCCGAAACAGCACGGCATTGAAGTGAGAACGAGCAGTAATACGTATATCGCCGCGCTTCCTGATGACATGTCATTTAAACTCAATAAAATGATGGCCGGAGGCAATACATACCAGACAATCGTGAAGGGTGTCGAAAAGAAATCAGTGAAAGTGATGTTGCGGGAACTTACCCGCGGAAAAAAATTTGCAAAACAGCCTTCTTTTACGAGCACCACGAGTTATGTCTCGTTTGCAAAATCCGGGACCCGCGAAACCCCGGACATGACCCCCACCGGCGAAGACGCGGACAGCGATGCATCGCCTGAAGAAAGTGAAACGTAATAGTTAATTCGGCAAAAAGCGTTTGGCGTAGGTTTTACCGATGCGGATAATAAGGTCCGCGCGGTTTGTATCCCCCACCACACGTTTGCATCCCAATACTGAAACGATTACGTTAGCACTTTTGCTTTTAAGAGCAGTATCGCTCCCGGCAACGGTACACGTATCCACTTCCGGCGTGTCGTTGCCTACGGTCACTACTGAGACTCCAAGATTGGTTAAGAGTCTTCCCACTCTATTGCCGAGGGATGGCATACTCGTCGTGTTGTAGATTGCCACCGTTACGGATTCGCGCCGCACGGTTTCATCTTCAAAAACGGTATTCAGTTGAGCGTCCAACCGCTGGGGGTCAAGAATTTGCACCGTAGACCCGTCGGGTAATACCGAATTCCCCGCTACTGTCGCTGAATTTTGCGTAAAATCATAGGCGCTAACGCGGTCCGGCCGGGAAAAATTTAAGCGCCACGCAAGATTGATAAACACCCCAAGTGGGATATTTGTCCGATACGTTCCTCCCAGAATTCCGAAAACATTCTTAAATGAGAATGTAGATTTCGCGGCTACAAGCGCATCAGTTCCGTACGTAAACTCACCGGTTCTCGGCCCGATATACCCGTCTACGGGAATACCCAGTGCCTCACTCATACTTTCTGCGAGTACCGTGCCGTCCTTCTTATCTATTTCCCCGAGGCGCCAAAACGCGGCAAGCGAATAGGTGCCGTACCCGTGCGTGCCTTCGGCCAAAATATCGGAGGGAAAGGAAATGAGAGTCAGCGTCCTGTCGGACAGACTCCATGATGCGACAATCATCGGATCGGAAACAAGAATATACGTTTCCCTGCCATAGGGATTTTTCGGTCGGGGGAAAAATATCCAAACCGCGATGGCAAGAATAACGAGAACAATGAAAATCCTGCTCATTTACCAGTCTTTCTTGCCCTTTTTGATAATTTCTACTTGCGGCATCTGCCACGCATCACTACCCGCGTTCGCGATTTGCTTTTGTGCTTTTTTTTCCAGTACAGATTTTTTCAGTTTCTTTTTTTTCTCGTTCGTATAATCTCCAAATGACGGCATAATGTACCCCCTTATCTTATTCTATAGCCATTCCTTTTTGAGATCAAGGAACTGATTCTTTCCAATCGACTCGCGGATATCGTCAACAAGCCGGTGGATAAAGTGAAGATTATGGATAGTTGCAAGCCGATACCCGAGGAGCTCTTTAACATGAAACAGGTGATGGACGTACGCGCGGGTAAAGTTTATACACGTATAGCATGAGCACCCATCTTCGATTGGCGAAAAATCCGAAGCGTACCCTGTTTTCGTTATATCTATCGTATGTCGTTTATTCTCAATTTTTAATTTTAAATTTTTAATTTTTAATTTTGAATAAAGTGTTCCGACCCGTGCGAGGCGTGTCGGTTGCACACAATCAAATGTATCGATCCCGTGAGCTACAAGCATAAAAATATCATCAATCTCCCCCACTCCCAACAAATGGCGCGGTTTATGCTCCGGCAGAAGTGGCGCGACCCAATCCAAAACATTAATCATTTCCTTTTTACTTTCCCCGACCGATACGCCGCCGATGGCAATCCCGTCAAAATCCATGGAACCAATAAACTTCGCCGATTCCTTTCTCAAATCCTCAAACACACACCCCTGCACCACACCATACAATGCACCCTTTTTATGCGCTACCAAACTCCTCTTTGCCCATCGATGTGTTCTTTCCATAGCTTTCTTTGCATACTCATGGGTCGTCGGATACGGCGCACACTCATCGAACGCAATGTGGATATCCGAACCCATCACCTGTTGCAATTCCATAGAGACCTCCGGAGTAAACCGATGCCTGGTCCCATCCCAATGCGACGTAAACGTAACGCCGTTCTCATCAATCTTCACCAGTTCCCCTATTGGCCGATATTCATCGGGATAGACTTGCTGTTTTACCATCTCGGCCCTCGCTAATTTTTGTGTAAAACGTTCCCGATCCAGAACCGCCGACTCTGATATGGCAATATTGATAAGCCGTTTTTTTCCTAATGAAAATACCTGGAACCCACCACTATCCGTAATTATCGGTCTGTCCCAACCCATAAATTTGTGTAGTCCACCGGCTTTTTGTATGATCTTTATCCCCGGTCGCAGATACGTATGATAGGTATTGACGAAAAACAGCTGAACACCTAATGTGTTCAATTCTTCGGGCGTGAGGCTTTTTACCGGCGCTTGCGTCCCTACCGGCACAAACGCCGGAGTTTGTATATCTCCGTGTGGCGTATGAATTACACCCGTCCGCGCCCGTGTTTTCTTATCTTTCTGAAACTGTTTGAAGCTAAAATCAGCCATGTCCCCTATTTTATCACGTCATTCCATGACAAAACCATGTAGTGGGTATATAATCCTATATATGCCTGGCGAAACACTCGCACAATTTGCTCCAATAGATTATGTTTCCAAACCCATTGAATTTAGAGATTATTTACATCCAGTTGTCGAACGAATCGCACAGGTAATACCCAAAGATGTAATTTGGCAACTTTATGCCAGTTCACCGTCAGAGACAGGAGGGCATATCGTATTTCCCTATAGTCGGGTAAATGCTGCTGTTATGGCGGCGCGTGATTATCTTCGTAATGTAAAACTTTTTCCTGGCGATAAAATAAAGTTAAACCAATATTATGAAAAGGCGGCAGAACAGGCTTTTGAAGCACTTGTCTGGGTAGAAGTCGGATTTCAAGGATTAGATAATCTTGCCAATAGTCCTGCTTCTAATAATTGGGAGGGAA
>JAPLWC010000063.1 GCA_026396845.1 Candidatus Gottesmanbacteria bacterium | reverse complement strand
GATTCTTGCGATAGCGATTGCGTGGGGAAGTATTGCGCTTGTAGCCTACACGCGACGTAAAAGGAGCAACACGTAACTCTACACCTGACCGATTTCGTAATGAATTTGAAGATCAGGGGTCACCTATAGTACAATTCGGAGCATGGTTACCGCTGAAACCGAAAAAAACACAACCGCAAAGGTTACCCGTCGGGACTTTCTGAAATTTGCCGCTTATCTACCGGGCGGTTTGGCCTTGGTATCAATATTTAGAAAACTAAATCTAATAAAACCGGAAGCGGCGGCACAATATTCCGTCTATTTACCTATTGTCTCAAACGGAGAAATTCTCAATCCCGAAGTTTCAGTTTTGGGAATTGGTTACAGCCCTTACCGCGACGGCCAAAATCCGGATTGGGGTCCTTACCCTAGCGTAGATGACATTCGTGAAGATATCGGTATTTTAGATTCAACAATTCTCTGTCCTCATGTAAAACAAGAGCCCATAACAGAAATCAGAACGTACGGCTCGGATCACAACGCGGAAAAAATTCCCCAGTTAATTTTAGAAAAAGGTTCTTCTCTTAAGATAAATGCCGGATGCTGGTTGGGAAATGATTTGGACGTAAACGAAAAAATGATTGTTGCTCTGGTTGAAGAGGCCAACAATTTTCCGAATGTTACCGCCGTAACCGTTGGTAACGAAACTCAACAATTTCAAACCATTCCTGAACAAAAACTTATCGAATATATCAGAAGAGTAAAAAGCCAAATTCCGCAAAATGTCAAAGTAACTACCGGCGATACCTGGTATTCCTGGCTTACGCATCCAAATATCGCCGCAGAAGTCGATTTTATTTTTGCCCATTTTTTCCCTTATTGGGAACCAACCCCCGTACCCGTAAATGAAGCGGTAAGTTTCATTAAGGAGAAATACCATTTACTTCAAAGAACCTATCCCTCTAAAAAAATTGTTATCGGCGAAACCGGTTGGCCATCGGCAGGAGAACCAAGAGAAACAGCCATTCCAAGCTTGCAAAACCAAAATCAATTTTTGTCGGAGTTCGTTTCTTGGGCAACGACGGAAGGAGTTTCCTTTTACTTCTTTGAGGCCTTCGATGAAAAATGGAAGGAAAAATACGAAGGAGAAGTTGGCGCACATTGGGGTATCTATGGTTCAAACCGAATCAGAAAAAGTTAAAGCCAACCCTTATGAAAAATAATGCTACCAGAACTAAACATTCGGGTTGTCAATATGATCCAAAATAACTTACTCCGAGCGGCAGAGAAAATTCGAAACAACAAACCCATAATAGTTGACAAAATTGTACTGATGTGATATCTTCCCCTCACCTGCCCGAAACCTATAAAAATTATGCGTCAATCTATCTCTAGATTATTGTTTATTTTTGTTTCTTTCCTGTTCGCCCTTATGGTCCTCGTGCCAAAAGCAGGTGCACAAAATTGCACGACACAATACGGCGGCGGCCAGAGTTGCCAACCGGTAGACCTCACCATCAACAAAGAGATTAAAGACCTCTCAACAAGTAATTTCTTTGATAATCTCTCTGTTTCCACGTCAGCATTTACGGTCGGAAAAGAATTTACCTTCCGGTTGACAATAAAAAATACGAGCGGCGAAACGTTCCATTCGGTAACGATCCGCGATGTATTTCCACCGAACATGGCCTATACCGGCGGTCCAGGAACTTATGATACTGGGACCCGAACGCTTACGATCAACATGGACCCCTTACCTGCCGATGTAAGCAAAAGCATAACGTTTACGGCAAAAGTGACGAGTCCGATGACAAGTAGCCAGTGTACATCCAATTATGCAGCAATAACAGCCATTGAACGGCCTGCTGGAGACGATGATACGGCGCAAATCTGCGTCACCGGGCAAGTCCTGGGGGTGCAGAAACTGCCGGTGGCGGGCGTGAATGACGCATGGATACTATCAATGAGTGTCCTGTCCGGAGTCGGCGGTTTGGCATTATTATTAAAAAAATAGTTTTACCTGATAAATCAGGCGTTATAAAAGGAGGCACATATGCCAAAGCAAGAATTATCTCGGAGAGATGTTTTAAAAGGAGCTGGTGCGTTGTTAGGGGCGGCGGTATTGGGCGGGTTACGTATTCCGAAAGAATTCTCAGCACATACTGAAGCAGTGAACGTTCCGTGGAATGACGGAAAATATCAAACGTTTCCGTACCAGTTTGTCGAAATCGGGAGAACGATGTATCCGGTATTTCAGGACATTGATCTGGGCACGCTCGGACCTGATGTTGATACCATCTTCGGGTTAGATTTCAAAGGGGATATACAAACGGACGCGAAGGTTATTTATAGACCTAGCGGCATAGCCACAGTGACCCGCGTAGTCGGAATCAAACGGACGGATTTGGAAACAGTTCAGTTTGGTAGAGTCCTGGGCGGCGACCGCTTTGATGTCTCTAAAATGTCCGAGCATGGCGGCGACAAAGCTCTTGATGATATGGCACTCCTGCACGCCAAAAATACGGCGCATACCCACACAAAAGTAGTGTATGTCGGCGATCTCGGGCTTTTCGAAAAACAATGGGGTCCGCAGGAAAAACAATTCCTGAGCACCATTATCCGGGCACAGCGCCCGGGCCGGCCGGATTTGAATATTCCTGATTCTAATTTTGTCAGCCCGAGGATATTCTAAGATCGGGTTTATATCGAAGACTGTATGGCAGGAGGGCGGAATAATCCGTCGCCTGCCATTACTGTTCTATGAAACGTAATCATCCATTGGTATCAGTCCTTATGCCCGTTTATAACGGATCCCGCTTCGTGGGACTTGCTATCGAGAGCATAATGCGGCAAACCTACCGGAACTTTGAACTCCTGGTTATCGATGATGGCTCGTCCGATGACACATGGAAAATTCTCGAAAAAATTAAACAAAAATATCCTGATAAAATCCGTGTATACCGGAAGCCGGAAAAAACCGGTGCATTTGCCGCAGTGAATCTCCTGTTTCCGATCATTAAAGGCACATACATCGCACCCATGGACTCCGACGACATCAGCCACCCGGAGCGGCTGGAGAAGGAAGTAAACTTTTTAGAGTCGCACCCGCGAGTCATCCTCGTCGGCTCAAATGCCAAAATTATTGATGCACGCGGCAAGACAACCGGGTCCAAAATCTACCCCAGTGACCATCGGAGTATTTACGAAGCGTTTGCGCTCGTCAACCCGGTCATCCATCCGTCGTGTATGGTGAGACGCAGCTTACTTCCCCATCGCGAGTACCTCTATCACACGCAGTTCGGCGTCAATAGTGATTACTACACCTTATTCAACCTCCTGAACTACGGAAAGTTTGCCAATATTCCGGAATTACTTTTCTCCTACCGCATTCACGGCACCAACAGTTCACTGGAAAATCTCAGGGAGCGATTTTTAACTATCAGCCGCATCAGACTTCAGGCTGTTAAAAAACTGAACTATAAATTCCCTATCAAAGCAATCCCGATGTTTCTGGTACAGTACTGTATCGCGCTTGTTTTACCTAGTTCAATCTTATTACCGCTTTATTTACATGCCCGGGGAATGAAAAAACTCCGAATGAACCTGCCGCGAAAAACCCTCCGATTCCGTCTGTCCTTGCCCGCCATCATTCGCTATGCATTCTCGTTCATATGAAGCTCAGACAGTTCATTGCACACTATTGGCCGTTCCTGGGTTTGATTCTCGTTGAACTGTGCCTTATCAGCGCAAACTACACGCATGGCACGTTTCTCATCGGCTGGGACAACGTCATGCCCGAGTTTAACTTCCTTGAAAATTTTAAACGCAGTATATGGGGTGTTTGGCAGGAACACCGGGGATTGGGTTTATATGACGGTATGAGTCACATTGCCAATCTCCCGCATACGATATTTTTATGGACACTGTCGCTTCTTCTGCCGCAAAACACCTTACGGTATATATTCACCTTCTTCATGCATTTTTTGGGAGGAGTGGGAACATACGCGGTGCTTAAAAAACTTTTGTCAAAAGAAACACATGCGAAATCAATTGCTTTCGTAGGAAGTCTATTTTACCTCTTAAATCCTGCGACCATCCAAATGTTTTATACACCCCTGGAGGCGTTCTCCGTCCATTTTGCCGCTCTCCCGTGGCTTGCACTCACGCTCATCCGGTTTATTGAAACAAGCAGCCGGAAAGCACTCCTCTGGTTCGCGCTGGTATTACTGCTCACTACACCGCAATTTTTTGTCACTACTCTGAGCCTTCCTGTCGGCTTACTTTTGGGAGTTATCTCTCTTACCTACATCAGGGATAGTAAACGGTATTGGAAATCAGTTGCCTATGCCGCGATCACCTTTTTACTCATCAATGCGTTTTGGCTGCTGCCGTATGTCGCGGGATTACCGGGCAATGCTCCGGTGATTGCCAATGCCAAAATTAACATCATGTCTACGGACGAAGTTTTTCGTCGAAACCAGGCCTTCGGAGATCTGAAAAATGTGCTATTCATCCATGGATTTAGCCTGGATTTTACTGACCTGACGGCCGGCGGCACGTTCGGATTCATGCTCGCCCCATGGAGAATCTGGTGGAATACCCCACTGGTTACCACACTTTCCGGAGCCCTCATTCTCCTGATGCTTATTGGATTATTCGCGTCCCTGCGCTTCCGGAAAACCATCGCGTTTGCCATCATCTGGTTAACTACCTTTGTTTTGTTGGCCAATAACACCCCTGTCGTTAAAGAGATCACAACATTCCTGCAAAGAAGTATTCCTTTCTTTACAGAAGCGTTCCGCTTCCCCTTTACGAAATTTAGTTTACTGTTTGCGTTTACCTACAGCGTCCTTATTGCTTACGGGTTGAAAGCGATCCTCAATCATCTCCTGGACCACAAACGCCTGCTTAATAACTTTTTCACGTTTGGCCTGGGAGTATGTATCATCGGTCAGGCTATCCCGGCGTTCAGAGGAAATTTTCTCTACCCCAATGTCCGGCTTCACATCCCCGCCGAATATCAGCAACTATTCACCCGAATGGCGACAGTAGATCCGTCCGGTCGCACTGCATATCTTCCCCAACCTGACTTTTGGAGCTGGAAACAGTATCGCTTCGGCTACCGCGGATCAGGATTTGTCTGGTATGGACTCGCCCAACCCCTTATGGACCGGGCATTTGATCCCTGGAGCGCCTTCAACGAAAATTACTACTGGGAGCTGTCACGGGCACTTTATAGTAAAGACGCCCGAGCGCTTGCAGCAGTATTTTCAAAATACGACATCCGCTATATCATCCTTGATGAAAACATCATCTCTCAGAGTAATGACAGGGCACTTCTAACCGCGGAAACGGAAGATTTACTTGCCCACATGCCTGAAATGAGCTCCCTCAACTCATTCAACAAACTGAAGCTGTACGAATACACCGGTCTCGCCTCCCAATCATTTGTGCGGCTAGTAGGCGCGTTACCCGCGGTAACCCCTACCTACTCTTGGACGGACAACGATATTTCCTACCAGGCTGTCGGAGACTACACGAACCAACAAATAAACGCTCTATATCATTATCCATTCAGGGAACTATTCACCAAAAGAACTCCCACAGAGAAAACATTTACGGTCCAAGAGTCACAAAATGAACTTGCCATCACAGATGCTGGCAAAACCACAACAATCACTATTCCGAAAAAAGACAGTATCCGGTATGAGGCCACAATACACAACGACTTGCAGGCAAAAAACATCACCCCGTGCGGGTTACTAAAATCCGGCCCGGCAGCCGGAGACGTCGGGAACGGAGAATTCCTTCATCTCACCAGTACTGACCAGCGCGGATGCTTATCCTTCGGCTTTCCGAACCTCACGCACCAAGAAGCGTATCTGGTCGCAATCAACAGCCGCCACATAAACGGAAGGCCGCTCATGCTGTCCCTCATCAATCAGACAGCCAAACACATCGAAACGGAAATCTACCTTCCCGGCGCCTCCGAGTGGACCACCAGTTATCTTGTGTTGCCGCCGGTGACTGCCGATGGGTTTGGCTACACGGTGTATCTTGCCAACGATGCAATTGGTAGTCAGGAAACGGTGAACGATATTGCATCGATTGTGTTTTACAAAATCCCCTATCAGGAAATGATACATATGTCATCGGGATCAGGAACGGCAGGGGAAACTGTCCCTGAAAAAGATATCCGGGTAACCCATCCCAACTCCGCGTACTACCAAGTGGATATAAAACATCAAGAAAGGACACGTACGCTGATTCTTAACCAATCCTATCACCGGGGTTGGAAAGCATTTTATATTCAGACCTCAAACTCTCAATTGAACAATTGGTTTCATCTGACGTTTCCATTTGTGTTTGGGAGTGAGATCAAAGAGCATGTGATGGTCAATAATTGGGCAAATGGCTGGGTCTTGCCGGCAGAAAATTTTAACGATTCTTCCGTAGTAATCTTCTTCATGCCCCAACTTTTTGAGTGGCTCGGGTTTATCCTATTGCCGCTTCCGTTACTTTTGCCCCTGTTCTTCCACCAAATCGGCGAAGAGAAGTAACCGTTCGGTAACGCTTCCGGGCGGCCAGCATGTTTGGAGTATAAGGTTTCTTTTACCGGCTTGCGGTACCAAATATGAGATTTCACCTGCACTAACGACCCGTTTTTCCGTCAGCCGATATGTGTAACGGACGCCTTTGTAAAAAAGCACAATGTAGTCTCCGTCCTCTAAATTTTTTAAGAGGTAAAATACTGCATTTAAATCATTGACAAACCAGTCGTAATTTGTTGAGTGCGAAAACAAATACACCGTACCTGATTTGTCCGGCGTAAAACTCGTTAAGGATTGTGCAACCCCTGTAGCGAGAACCTGGGTATATTCCTTGGGGTTGTTCGGGTCGACGCCCTCCACAATCGGTGCATTGATCCCGATCTTGGGGACAACAATGGCAAATTCGGTATTCACCGGCTGTATCACCGAACCATTGGCGGTTCTCAGCGGATCAATCACAGTTTTGTTTTCCGACGGTGCACTCCTGACGGGGGTAGCTAGTTGAAAAATTTTGTCTCTTGCCTGACTCAGAAGGTACCTTGTTTCCAGCGTAACCCTGGGGTAGTACGAAATGATAAACCCATCGACGGCTACGGCAAGCAGTGCCATCACGGCCATTTGTCTCCACCTCAACCCGAATAACGATCGCGTCGTGCGGATCTGAACTGTCTGTTGTATATCTCCCGGAGTCTCTTCGATCGGCACTGCGTACGCATTCTCACCTTGCGTCTTCTCATACAGATAGATAATGCCTGTTTTCGGTAAATCCATAAGGACTGAGGAGTATTAGTATACAATTATAGGCCACCAAACACAAGTGCACCCTTCCGAAGGAGAAATAAAATGGTCGTCAATATGCTCCCCCGGCAGGATTCGAACCTGCAACCTTCTTCTTAACAGGAAGCCGCTCTACCGTTGAGCTACAGGGGAATTAATTAAGCTTTTAATGAACTCTCGTCCTCGAAATGTCTTTAGCTGTCTTTCTCTTACCAATACTTCTTTTCTAGTATTTATTTCTTCTTTATAAATATACTTCCAATTTCCAGAAAATCTTGACGTGTATGACCCCTTAAATTCTTTACTGTTATGTAATTTTAATCTTTCTTCAAGATTTTCTGTTTGTCCAATATATATCTTGTTGTTCTCCTGATTATAAACGGCATAGACATAATACATATCTTAATTATAGCCGCTCTACCTCCGCCAGCTGGCGGAGAGCTACAGGGGAATGTTAAGAACGAGGTTATTATATCAGATTTATCGTGGGTTCGGGTGATATAATAGCCTCACTCATGAAAACCATTCTCCTTTTACTTCTCGCGTTTGTGATTGGATTTGGTGGCGTTGTAGGATACCAGTATTTTAAAACAAAACGGGAAACGCCGCTTATGGTAACCCCCGCAGCTCAACCGACGGTTGAACCGACATTTGCGCTTGTTATAAAGAGGCATCGAACGGCGCTGAGATTCTACTTGGCGAATCCGTTGCGACGAAGGCAAATTCATCCGCGACTGCGAGTGTAAGTGGAATCGTGAATATAAGCATGGGACCGGTAGCGGAGCTTGTATTTGCCAACCTCTTCCCTACTGATTTTGTCCTCCAACAAAAGACAGGGAAAATAGAATATTTGGTCACCCAACCGATCTCCGTACGCGCACTCCACACGCTGGTAACCATAAACTCCGGAGATACGACAATCAATATCATTGATACGGATATGTCCATTACCGTCAAATCCGGATCGGTGAAGTTTGCGCTTGTGGACAATAATAACAACACAAACGTCTGGGATTTAAAAGCTGGTCAGAGGGCGAATATCGACGATGCCAACAGCCAAGTGTATTTAGTAAAGCCCTGAAAGGTCGAGCGTATTTTTGTACGTAGATAAGGGGGTAAGCATCGTAGCATCTTCATACCCTAAAGCCCACAGTGCAACACCGCCGAGATGATACGTTTGGGCAAGCGCGATTTTTTCTTTCATCGATGCTTCATTTTCAAAATAAATCTGGTTAAAGTAACCGTTTTCCGGATAAATAACATACGGCTCGCGGGAAACAGGATCCATAACCGCTGAACACGTCGCACAACCAGAAAGCAAGTCTGCTACGCGCCCACTGCTGGCAATAGACGACCCACCGGGAATGGTGGCCGACTCCGAGGCATCACCTATAGTCTCCCACTCATACCCGTAGAGCGGAATCCCCAAAAGTATTTTATCTGCGGGCATTGCTTTGAGTGCCTCTTTCACCGCCGTCTCCACATCATATTCAATCGTCGTTCCCGCCCCGCTTAGCGGGGCGACTGCACCCGTGGTGAGTGATCCGGTGTAATGGTAATCGTAGGTCATGAGTACTATCCGGTCCACAATGGACGAGAGTGCTTTTGCATCATAGATTTTGCTTTTCACCAGGGATATGGGAATAAGGTCAAGCGTTACCGTTCCCAATTTCCGGTCTTTTATCTGTAGAGTTACTGTCTGCACAAACAACGTAAAATTCGCGCGTGCGCTTTCCGAAGCATCCATAAAGCTTTCGATATCGAGGTTCAAGTCCGTGAAGCCTTTATCTTTCATAATCGGCGCTACATCGGCAATCAAATTATTTGCGCTGGCAACCGGATTGCTAATCATATCGCCGATGGCGCCGTCATCCCCGCTTACCACAAGGAGTGACTGTTTCGCATTATATTTTTGGTACTTGTCCGCCTTCAGGGCGGTCCAACCCGGTTCTTCTTCCTGAGGGTTATTGAGTTTCTTAACCGTTCCGTCGTTATTTAATGTAAGCCCGAAGTACGTGAGCGTTGTGATGTATTTTGAATAATCTTTATCAGCTTTACTCACTAACCAGTACGGTAAAAATCCCACGATCTCCGGCTTTTTTACATCGAAGGTCGTAAGGATGGGATTATCAAACCGCACCGGTGCCGTCCCCAAAATATAAATGAATCCAACGGCGCTTAACGCACCGGCAACAAGAAAAAGGATGAAAAGAAAAATCTTACTCAAGATAATCTTTTAATTTTTTACTTCTGGAGGGGTGACGAAGTTTCCGCAGGGCTTTTGCCTCAATTTGCCGTATACGTTCGCGGGTGACGCCGAACTGCGCACCCACTTCTTCAAGTGTCCGCGGTCTGCCGTCCTCCAGGCCGAAGCGAAGGATAAGTACTCTCTTTTCGCGATCGGAAAGCGTGGTTAACACTTCTTCCATGTGTTCCTTGAGAAGCTGGCGGCTGGTTTGCTCATACGGCGTCGGACCCGGATCTGAAATAAAGTCTCCAAGATGTGAGTCTTCCTCATCACCGACCGGAGTCTCAAGGGATGTGGGTTCCTGGGACACTTTCATGATTTCCCGGACTTTGGTCACATCCACTTCCATGACTTTGGCAATCTCTTCCGGCGCGGGCTCACGGCCCAAGTCCTGCATGAGTCGCCGCGAAGCGCGAACAAACCTGTTAATCGTTTCCACCATGTGGACTGGAATGCGGATGGTACGTGCCTGGTCGGCAATCGCGCGCGTAATGGCCTGACGGATCCACCATGTTGCGTACGTACTAAACTTGTAGCCTTTCCTCCAATCATACTTTTCCACAGCGCGGATAAGACCTTGATTGCCTTCTTGAATTAAATCAAGCAAGCTCATACCCCTGCCGATGTACTTTTTGGCGATGGAAACGACCAAGCGGAGGTTAGATTCTATGAGTTTTTTCTTAGCTCTGCGGTCGCCCTTTTCATAGCGCTTGGCAAGCGAAATTTCATCGGCAAACGTCAGAAGCGGAATCCTGCCGATTTCCTTAAGATACATGCGAACAGGATCGGAAACCCCTTCGGCCGACGCCCGTACCAGAGCCTCGATTTCTTTTTCCAGCTCTTGAATAGACTTGCTGGCTTCTTTCTCGATATCCTGGGAAGTCGTCTCAAAAACATCGATGCCGGAGCGGATGAGTTTACTATACAGCTCATCAAGCTCTTTGATGTGCTCTTCGGGCTTGGGATAGAGAAAAAGGATGTCATATAGATCACGCTTTACTATAGTCGTAGTATACCAGAATGATCCTTCTTTTTCCAGTGCTTTTAGGCGGTCTGTAAGCTCCCGGAGATCATCATCTTCATTTTTTGTGGTATCCGCGTGACGCATGAGGCCGGTGATTTCCTGGATCTTCCGCTTCACCGCTGCCCGTTCAACCTCCCGGAGAGTCAAGTTCCATTCGCGGGCAAAAAGCTCCTCGTCAGTAAGTTGATCCCCGATATCCCACAAAAACGCCTCATCCAGCGTGGAAACCAGCTCAACAGGCAGGGAATCGGCGAAATCCTTGATAAGAAATATGTTGTTGGCGGCCAAAAATGATTTCAAATGCTCCAAAATTTTTTGCACCGCGGGATTTGCGATATCGGTGAGGGCAATCCGGTCGGATAATTCTTCAAACAGCTCTGCCGTTTTCCCCTGGAGAACCAATGCCAGAATATACGTCTCCAGTTTCTGAGAACGGGTCGTGGCATCTTCCTGTTTTTCCGCCTTTTGGGCGCCCAACCCTTCGCCTTTATGTAACCGCCGCATACTTTCCGCAATCGTTTCCTCAGATGTATCAAGCATACGCGCCAACTTCTTTATGTAATGCCCCTGAACGATCGGGTTTTCGATTTTTGCCAATATCGGCAGCAATTCCTCACTCACCTTTTTCTTGCCGAACGCGCTGGTCGCGTCAAAACGTTTGACGGCGGATGAGATGAAATAGTCATAAATGGGAATCGCGTTTTTGATGGCTTTTTTGACGGCGGCGGGATTTTCGCGGACTGCATCATCCGGATCTTTACCCGAAGGCAACATAACGACGCGCATGTCCAATCCCGCGCGGTCCGCGATCTCTATCCCACGGCGCGCCGCTGCATCGCCTGCCAAGTCACTGTCAAGGGCAAATGCCAGTTTTTCGGTGTACCGGCGGATAAGATTGACGTGCCCTTCGGTGAGGGCCGACCCTTTAATCGCCACCACATTCCCTATCCCCGCTTGGAATGAAGAAATGAGATCCAGCTCGCCCTCCATAACGATCGCCTCGTTGTCTTTTTGAATTGCACCGCGGGTCACGTCCAACCCGTATAACACATTGCCTTTTATATAGACCGGCGTTTCGGACGTATTGATGTATTTTGCCTCTTTGGCAGCAGGATCCAGAACCCGTCCGGAAAACCCCACAACATTTCCCCGGTGATCCCTGAGCGTAAACATTACACGGCCGCGGAACCGGTCATAATAGCTGCCGGCGCCGGCGCGCGGGATCGTGAGCCCTGCAGTTGCCAGTAGTGCCGCATCATACCCTTTTTTCTTCAAATAGGAAGACATCGTCTCCCAGCTGTTCGGGCTGTAGCCTAACCCGAAGGTTTTAATTGATTTGTCCGAAACCCCTCGGCCTTTGAGATAATCACGTGCTTTCTCCCCGAGCTTATGTTTGGTCAATATATACTGGTAGTACTCGCTGGCCAGATGGTTGACTTCAAATATTTTTTGTTTGAGTTTACCTTCCGGCGTTTCCCCGGCGCGGCGGGTAAGCTTTACTCCGGTAATCTCCGCCAATTCCTCCAGTGC
>JAPLWC010000039.1 GCA_026396845.1 Candidatus Gottesmanbacteria bacterium | reverse complement strand
AACGAGTGGTCGCGACTGGAGGCAAATCTTAGGCTCGACGCGCATCACCCGCCGGTTGTCTGGTGGAGGTTATTACGTGTCATGACCACCGGATTCTCCAGTTCCTTTTTTGCTCAGGGTGGCTGGAGAGCCGGCACAATGGGTTGGATAGAAAGCATCTATCAGGGGTTTTCTATGTTTATCACCTACGCAAAATTGTGGGAGGTGCAGCAAAAGCAAAACGTTAAATGAAATCATTTTTTACTAAATTTTGGCCGGTGCTCGTTATTGTCACCTTGTGGTTTATTTTTTCATTCCCGTATTTTGCCCGAGGGCTCGTGCCGTTCCCTTCGACGTATCTTGCTACGTTTTTTCCTCCGTGGAACAGTGAGTATGGCATGCCGGTAAAAAATAACGCGATGCCGGACGTGATTACGCAGATTTACCCATGGAAAAAGCTGACGATAGACACGTGGAAGTCAGGGGCTATTCCGATGTGGAATCCGTATAGCTTTTCCGGTACGGTACAGGCCGGCAACTATCAGAGCGCCGTATTTTCTCCGTTTAATCTGCTATTTTTTATTCTTCCGTTTATTGACGCATGGAGTGTAATGATCCTACTTCAGCCTTTGCTTGCGGGTTTATTCATGTATTTGTTTGTAAGAAGCCTGGAGAGATCCAAGGAAGCGTCATTACTTGCGGCTATCGCGTTTATGTTCTGCGGATTTATGGTCGTATGGATGGCGTACGGGACGCTTGGGTATGCAGCATTGTTCCTGCCTCTTATATGCTGGGGCATACATAAAAAGTATGGGTTGGCGATAAGTTTTGGGATCGCGCTATCGCTTGTCTCCGGTCACTTTCAGGTAAGTATCTATGTTATTGCAGCTGCAACAGCATATATTCTTTGGAAAAAACATTTGTCGACACTTTGGTTCGTACTATTTGGCGTACTTATTGCCGCGCCGCAAATTCTTTTAGGGCTCCGGTCATTTGTGCTTTCGACACGGGGGGAAGCAGTCGTCAAAGGCGAGGTTATACCCTGGCAGTATCTTTTGACCTTCATAGCCCCGGATTTTTTCGGAAATCCTGTTACGAGAAACGACTGGTTCGGGCATTATGCCGAATGGACGGGATTTGTCGGTGTCATACCTCTGATGCTGGCGATTTTCTCTGTTACAAAAAAAAGCCTACGCAAAGGCTGGTTTTTTGTGCTGCTTGCAATCTTGACGTTATTGTTTGCGTTGCCGACACCTCTAAACGATTTACTCTACCTGTTAAAAATTCCCGTCCTGTCGGGGAGCGCCGCATCGAGGATTATACTTCTTACGAGTTTTTCTCTAGCCGCCTTGGCGGCTTATGGGTTAGACGAGCTGATTAAAAATAAAAAATCTAATATTATTTTTTCTGCTTTGTGCTCCTGTTTTGTCGGCGTAACTTGGGGGATTTTGTTATTTGGAAAACCGCTACAAGCCGATAAACTCACCATCGCAACACACAACTTCGTCATGCCGAGTGTGTTGATATTATTAGGAGCATTATTAATCGTTTTAGGATCGTTTCGGAATAAACTAGTACAGTTGATTGTTATAATTGCACTATTAGGATTGTCAGCATTCGATCTTCTTCGGTTTGCTGCCAAATGGATGCCGTTTGACCCCCGGCATTACGTGTATCCCGAGGTGAAATCTCTGACGTACCTTCAGTCCCATGTCGGCGCCGACAGGGTTTTCGGCAATATCGGGAGCGGAGAAGTGGGTACGGAATTTCGTATTCCGCTCGTCGAAGGCTATGATGCGGTGTACCAGGCACGGTACGGAGAATTTATCAATGCAGTTTCCAAAGGCTATGTATATCCGGGTGGCCGGTCAGTTGTACAGTTTGATAAAAACGGAGTATATAAGACGGAAGCACTACAGCTTTTGGGCATCAAATATATGTATCACCGCTTCAGCGACGGCAGAAACGTCTGGGTTTTCCCGTATTGGCAGTATCTTGCCGACGGGTCGATGCACCAAGTATACAGTGATGAAAAGTATGAGATTTTTGAATATTACAATGTGTATCCGCGGGCGTTTTTGGCCTCGTCGTATACGGTTAAAACTACGGATACAGACATCATCAATACGCTATTTGCCAAAGATTTCGACAGGCGGAATTCCTTGGTGCTCGAACAAAAACCGGCTATAGAACCGCAATCAGGCCCGCCTGCCGGCGAGGCAGGGTCAGGATCAGCGGAAATTACATCGTATACGCCCGGAAAGGTAACGATAAAGACTGATTCAAAATTGCCTAAACTATTATTCCTCTCCGATGAATTCGATACGGGGTGGCATGCATTTGTCGACGGAAAAGAGACCCGCATATACCGGGCGGATTATGATTTCCGTGCAGTCGTGACACCTGCCGGAACGCATACGGTTGAGTTCAGATACGCACCCGACGAATTCCGGTGGGGTATAATGCTAAGTATTGTCGGCGTGGGAGGATTATTCTATATGTTGAAGCGCATATGAAAATCGGTTTTTACAGCCCGTATTTCGACAGCATGAGCGGCGGCGAGCGGTATCTCTTAACCATCGCCTCCCACTGGTCGAAGTCTCACGATGTTTTTCTTTTTTGGGATGACCCAAAGATTTTAGTTCAGTCGGAAAAACGATTCCACATTGATCTGACGCGGATCCGGACCACGGAAAACGTTTTTAAAACGAAAAATGTATTTAAAAAATTAGCTATTAGCCGCGGATATGACCTGATATTTTTTCTGACGGACGGGAGTATTCCGACCACGTTTGCCAAACGGAATATATTACATTTTCAGGTGCCGTTTCAGCATATTCCCGTGCATCCGATTAAATTACTCCGTTTTCAGGCTATTGTGTGTAATTCATTTTTTACGAAAGACCATCTGGACCCGCGTGTGGGTAAACAATCCATCGTCATTTATCCGCCTGTTGAGCCGGTTAAGAAGTCTAGTCTATCTGGATCTGGCTTCGCCAGAAAAAACGTCATCCTTTCCGTCGGACGGTTTCATCCGATGAAAAAGCAGGACGTGCTCATTGATGTATTCCGAAAGGCAATGAGGGCAAAACAACTTTCAGGTTTTGAACTTAAACTCGCAGGAGGGTTGCAGCCGGCGGATAAATTATATTTTGACGCGTTAAAGCGGGCCGCAAAAGGACTGCCGGTCCGGTTCTTCCCGAATTGTACGTTCCGGTCGCTGACGGGGTTATATAATGAGTCTCTTGTGTACTGGCATGCGGCAGGGTACGGTGCGACAAAACCGGAGCATATGGAGCATTTCGGTATTACGACTGTTGAAGCAATGTCCGCAGGATGTATCCCGGTAGTTTTCAACGGCGGAGGCCAGTCGGAGATTATTAACCGAAATCTCTGGACCACACCTGATGAATGCCTCGAAATGACCCAACATATCATTCAAAATGTAAAAGACCTGAGTGCTTTACGGGAAGATATGATACAACGCTCAAAGAGATTCAACGTAATAACATTTACAAAAGCGTTTGACGCTTTAGTTTCGGATATAACCTGATGAAACGGTTTTTACGGATTTTATTATTTCCGGCAATCATAGTCGCTGTCTGTGCGATATTTTTTTACCCGACGCTGCTTTCGGGCAAATTACCGG
The DNA here is from genome assembly GCA_026396845.1 of Candidatus Gottesmanbacteria bacterium. Classification (GTDB taxonomy): domain Bacteria; phylum Patescibacteriota; class Microgenomatia; order UBA10105; family UBA927; genus XYB1-FULL-47-11. Next base: position 9,821 of record JAPLWC010000039.1, on the reverse strand, counting down.
TTCCTACAGACACACTCATCGGTTTATATCATCCGTGGACTGATCTCTACGCGGCGACAAATCCACGCGGCGTCCCGTATAAAAATTTTCTCATTACGGATCCCATCCGGCAGCAGATTCCATGGAGAAAATTGGTTGTTGATGACCTGAAAAACGGAACGCTCCCCGTATGGGATCCGTATAATTTTTCCGGTACTCCGCTACTGCCAAATATTCAGGCGGGCGCATGGTACCCGATGAATATTCTATTTCTATTTATGCCTTTTTATATTGCATGGACTGTCCTGATTATCATCCAACCAATTCTTGCGGCGTTATTCCTTTATTTCTATTTACGGAACAAGAAAATTCTTCCTGCCGTTTCGGCGTTCGCCGGCGTTGTGTGGGCATTTTGCGGGTTTAGTATCGCGTGGCTCACATGGGGCACGATAGTGCAAACGGCCCTTTGGTTGCCGCTCATACTCCTTTCAATCGATAAGATCGAAGATGCGACCGGTAAAAGAAAAAAAATATATTGGTCTACGATACTTGCATTGTCATTAGCGTTTGCACTCTTTGCCGGTCATGCACAAGTCGCCTTATATATTTTTATTTTCGCCGGAGTCTACGCGCTGCGGAAAATATCATGGTGGCTTTTGGCCGCAGTTGCAGGAGCTATTGTTGTTTCATCCGTCCAATGGATACCGATGGCAGGGCTCATTTCGCATAGCTCGCGTCTTACTGATGCGGCCGCGTGGCTCAAAGACGGGTGGTTTTTGCCGTGGCAGAACCTCGTACAATTTATCGCTCCGGATTTTTTCGGAAATCCGGCGACGCTCAACTACTGGGGAATTTGGAATTACGGTGAATTAATCGGGTATATCGGCATCCTTCCTTTGCTTCTCGCACTCAATGCAATAGTGACCCGCCGCGACCGGTTAACCAGATTTTTTGCAATAGGGGCCGGAATTGTTTTTCTATTTTTACTTCCCACCCCGCTTGCAAAACTTCCGTTTCAATTTCATCTGCCTGTCATCTCATCATTACAGCCGACCAGGCTCATGGTACTTGTTGATGTGTGTCTCGTTGTCCTGGCGGGGCTTGGGTTAGATGCCTATCTTAAAAAACCGAATAAGAAAATTCTTTTCGGAATTGTGTTTGTCGGGATTGTCCTTTGCGGTCTGTGGGTCTATGTCCTACATGTACCGGATATGGCAGTTTCCAAACGGAATCTCATGCTCCCGAGTGTTCTGTGGGCAATAAGTAGCGGCCTGTTATTGCTCGCATTTATTATCAAAAGACGATGGAATACCTTTTTCACGTTTCTCATTATTGCCGTCACGATGTTTGACCTGTTCCGTTTTGGGTGGAAGTTTACGCCGTTTACTCCGACTGAGTACTTTTTTCCGACAACCAAAGCAATTATTTTTCTTCAGGGTCAGCCAAAGCCGTTCCGGGTGGTGAGTTTGGATAACCGCATTTTACCACCGAATGTCGGCGCATATTACGGCATCGAATCGATCGAAGGATATGACCCTATTTACGACGCCCGGTATGAGGAATTCATTGCAGCGCTGAACCGCAACGAACCGAATATCACACCACCGTTTGGTTTTAACCGCATTATCACGTCGCCGACCATCGATTCGCCGCTATTTCCGCTTCTGAACGTCAAATATATTCTATCGCTCGATGACCTGAAAGGTCCGTCGTTGGAATTCGTGTATCAGGAAGGCCAAACGAAGATATACCGGTACTTAAAGGTGCTGCCTCGGATATATCCCGTTGAATCTACTGTTTTCGCACAGTCCAAACAGCAGGCCATGGATTTGCTTTATAGTTCGACGTTCAATGCGGCAAAGCAAGCGGTCATTGAGACCTACGTATCTGTTCCATCATCGACGATTGCACCTGGCGACCATATCGATGTCATGTCCGAAACTTCTTCGGAGATTCGCGGTCTTTCGTCACTCACGAATGACCGTTTCGTCGTAATTTCAAATATATATGATTCTGGATGGAGTGCCTCCGTTGATTCGATTCCGGTTCCAATATATCGGACGGATTATCTCTTCCAGGGGATACTCGTGCCTAAAGGAGACCACGTTGTAACTTTTGTGTACCGCTAATACAGTTATACAGGAAGTTTTACATTCGGTATGGGGCAATGTGTTTTTGCGTATACATGAGGTAAAAATAGAAATACGATTTGGGATCACCTTCGACGAAAGGAATCTGTATTCCGCTTTCGATTGCTTTTTTTGCAACTAATCTATAATTAATTAGATCACCATTATCAGTGTGAAAAAATGACGTGATATTCGCATACGCGAAGTACAGCCAAATAATACCAATGAAAGCCCTCATGACTATGTACTTGCTTTCCAAAATTCTGGCAGATATATACCCGAATATCACGATTGCTAGATAGAGTTGTACAGAAAAGTAATAATTACTGAGTTCTCCGCTATACGTAGCAAAGATAATCCACGGTACGACTATCCACAATAAAACGAGGTACAGCAATTTCAAACTGTTTTTTGAGGGCGACGTTTTAAGTAATGCGACGCCGAAAAGAAGGATGAATAAAAATACCGCGTTGCCGATAAACCTGAACGGCGTTTCCAGAATTGCGTAAAATTCGATAAACGCGTCATGGACAAGTTGTAAAACCCGTTTCATGTGAAAGCCGTGATAATACGTTTGAATATATGTACTGTATTTTCCTGCGGCGTTAGGTTCGTGTGTCTGTAGGTAATATATGATGTGGGGGGCTAAGTAGAGTAAGAATATGAGTAGAGAAAAGCCGATATATTTTAGAGTGCTTCTATTTTTTGGGAAAAACGGGATTGTAAGGATAATGATAATCGGATAAAAGATCGATGTAAAATGTATTTGAAACGATAATCCGACACATGCGGCAAGATGAATAAAGTACCGTGATTGGCCCGCAATAACCTTATATAAATAGTAAAAAATAAGAATGGAAAGAGGCGCGATAAAATTTACAGGCCACTGTGAGCGTTCCGACTGAATGATAAACGTTGAAAACGTGTAAATGAAACAGGAAAACAAAGCGACACGCGTATTAAACAGCTGTTTTGAGACGTAATAAATTACATAAAAACTTACAATACTCGTACACGCCGCCAATATCGGCGAGGCGACGGGATTAAGATGTGTGAAAAAATAGAATAATGCGACAAGATAATAATATAAGGGTCCGATATATATACCGCTATTCTGCTTGGCCTCCATGCCGATGAGTGGATATTTCTGTACGGTTATAATCCGTACGGCCGCCCAGGCATTATCTAACTGATCCCATCCGAAATTTGCCCATCGTTCCAGATTGTAAAATCTGAAAAAAATATGACAAATAAATATGAGAAATAAAATAATGAGATGTTTATTTTTTATTTTTAGCACACGTTAATATTACTATGAATACCCGATATTGTATAATCAATCTTGTGGGACACACAGTGTCAATTATCATCCCCAACTGGAACGGAGTACACCTGCTGCGGAGGCATCTGAAGGATGTAGTTTCCTCGTCAGAAGGCGCTGAAATAATAGTACCGGACGATGCATCTACGGACGGATCGGTTGAGTTTCTTCAAAATTTTTTCCCTGACGTTAAAGTTGTTTCCACTCGGGTTAGAGGAGGATTTGCCCAAAATGTAAATAACGGCGTCAGGCATGCTGCCGGAGACCTTATAATTCTTCTAAATACCGATGTGGAGCCGGAAAAAGGGTTTATGCAGCCTCTTCTCGCCCACTTTTCCGATCCCGAGGTATTTGCAGTCGGGTGTTTAGAAAAAAGTCTGGAAACGGGAAAAACCATGCTTCGCGGACGGGGGTTAGCTCACTGGGCGAAAGGATATTTTATCCATAGTCGCGGTGAAGTCAATAAGACTGACACTGCCTGGGTGTCAGGTGGTAGCGGAGCATTTCGAAAACCCATGTGGGACAAGCTTGGTGGCATGGATACCCTATACAGTCCGTTCTATTGGGAGGATATTGATATCTCGTACCGCGGACGAAAAGCGGGATGGAAGACGCTCTTTGAACCAAAAAGCGTTGTTCATCACTATCATGAAGAAGGGAAGATCAAACGCGAATTTACACCGACCGACGTTAAACGGATCGTATATAGGAATCAGTTTATTTTTATTTGGAAAAATTTGACCGATCCGTGTATGTTATGTTCTCACATCTTTTGGACACCAATCCGGTTAATACAGACGCTTTTTTCCGGAGACAGCCTTATGTTTCAGGGATATGTTCTTGCACTACAAAAATTTCTAATAATCCTGAAACACCGATTGATTCAGTGTAAAATATATAAGAAAACTGACAGGGAGTTGAACATATAGGGAGCTATGAAAAAACTTTTTGTATTCTTTCCCGTGATGCTTCTTGCAATTACAATTCTTGCCGGAGTGTTAAGATTATATAAACTAGATAAATATCCTGCAGGTTTTCATATCGATGAGGCTTCTCTCGGATATAACGGCTATTCCATATTTAAAACCGGTAAAGATGAGCACGGTAATACGTTGCCTTTATATATTGATATGTTCGGGGATAACAGACCGTCCGGGTACCATTATCTTACAATTATCCCCATCGCTATATTTGGTTTAAACGAATTTGCCACCAGGTTACCGGGCGCACTTTTTGGAACGATGTCAGTCATCGCATTGTTTTATCTGGTTTATGCGTTATGTAAAGACAAGAAAATAGCTTTACTTAGCAGTTTTCTCTTAGCGATTACTCCGTGGCATATAGTTTCCTCAAGAGCAAGCGCAGAGTCAATCGTCGCGTTATTTTTTATTCTGTCCGGCATGGCATTTGTCATAGGGGCACTCAGTACACAAAAAATACGATATTTGTTATTTGGATCAATTTCTTTAATACTAAGTTTCTTTTTTTACCATACGCCGAGAGTATTCGTGCCACTCCTTCTTCTATCCGTCGTCGCGTTAATTTGGGGAAAGAGAAAAATATATACTGTGATTTTTCAAAGGACCGGCATAATTCTTTTTATCGCCATAGCGTGTATGTCGTTATTACTGGTTTTTGTAATTAAAGGCGGGACAGGAAGATTCGGCCAGGTAAGCATATTCGGTTCGCCGGAAACAAAATTAGTTATGGAGGAACAACTTCGGGAAGACGGCGTCCGCAACGCCCCCCCTACAATTTCCAGGATATTTCATAATAAATTTGTCAACTATTCATTGACATTTGTTACTAATTATTTCGATTATTTTACTGGCAAATTCCTATTTATAAGCGGTGGTCGTCCGTTGTGGTATAAAGTGCCGAATATGGGAATGCTCTATATCGCAGAGCTTCCATTTATTATTGTCGGTTTTATTTACCTCTGTGTGCAGAGGAACACATTGTTAAAGCTCCCTCTTGTATGGTTATTCATTGCACCAATAGTTGCATCGATTACGACTGATGACATTCCAAACATCCAGCGAGTCCTCGTGATGTTTCCAATGTTTGAAATACTTGCAAGCTACGGGTTAGTACAAACTGTTTCGGTTATCACACGAAAAAAAATGCCGGTCGTAATTATTATTTTAGGGCTGGGGTTTTTGTTTAATGTCACGTATTTTTTACATCAGTATTATATACACGGTGCATCTCACGAGACGGAATACAGATTTAACGGGTTTAAAGAAATGGTGCTTGCGGTTAAAGATGTCTATCAGAAATACGATCATATTATTATTACCAAAACATCCGGAGGAATATACCCCCATGTACTTTTTTTCATGAAGTATGATCCGGGAACATATCAAAAAGAAGGATCACCGAAAGATGTTGATTTTGGAGGGTTCGGCAAGTTTATATTCGTACCGTCTTTTTGTCCTTCGGTTAATGGAGATGACAGATTCGAAAATTGTCTGCATACTACATGTTCTTTGTTATGAAATTATTTACTAAATATAGAATAGTATTCCCGCTTTTTCTCATACTAGTTATTGCATTATTAGCCAGATTTGTCTTACTAGATAAAATACCTACCGGAATGAGTGATGATGAAGTTCTCTATATTCTTTCATCCCGTTCGTTTTCTTTTACAGGTAAAGATATCACGGAGCAGTGGTCCCCTTTGTCTTTAGTTAAACCTCCAGCAAGTGTAATAATCGCTTTTGGTAAAGTTCCGTATATACTATTTTCTCCTTTTTTCGGACATATTGATTTTTCTATGTTTTCCGCCAGGTTTCCCTACGCCTTATCCGGAACACTGTTTACTCTGGTACTATTTTTTATTGGTTCAAAATTATTTTCGGTGAAAGTCGGGCTCATCACAAGCGTATTATATGCCGTCAATCCATGGTCAGTATTTTTTAGTAGAACCGCCTACGAATCTCCTATCGCAATGTATTTCGCGTTTATGATGTTTGCGCTATTACTGTATGTAAAGTCATGGAAGATATTACTTGCACTGCCAATGTACATTCTTTCGTTTTATTCATATTTAGGAACAAATATTATTTTGCCTCTCTTTACAGGAATGGTTGTTTTTTATAGCTGGCTGATTAACGGGAAAAAATTTGTGAGTTATTATGTTTTATTTGTCATAGCTGCTTTTTTAATACTAGTTGTCTATGTAATCCACCTGCCTAACGATAGTGGAGGGAACAGAACAAATGAACTCTTATCACCTAATTTAGTCAAAATGGCAAATGAAGTTAATTGGAACCGGCGAGAATCTATTCAAACTCCGGTTATGGGTTTCTTTATTAATAAATACGAAAATACCATTAAAATATTTGTCAATCAATATTTAGATGCTTTTTCACCAACGTACTTATTTAGCAAAGGGGAAGGAGCAGCAAGATTCACACTTTGGTCCCATGGAACATTCTATCTTGTCGATATTATTTTTTTACTTATAGGAATTATTTCTATGTTTAAAAATAATAGAAGGCAAGCAATACTTTTATTCAGCGTGTTATTAATTTGCCCTATTCCATCTGCTTTACACAACGGCGACACACAGTATGCGCTACGATGTTCATTCATGTATCCTATTGTATTAATCTTTATTGGCTATGGCATTTTTTCCGTCATAACTAAATATAAACATACGTATATCCCGACTGTATTAATAGGAACACTGTACGCGATTTTTATACTGAATTTCGGTTATCAGTACATTTTTAGAAATACCATATATAATTACGATTCATTTGGAATCAGCGGTAGAATATTTGCAAGGTACGTCGAGTTTGCTAATGAACATGGCTACAAAACACAGGTGTTATTTAACGGTCCAAACATAGGGTTGTTTAGGCAATATCTTTTCTTTAATAATAAGTATACGAAAGACAATCATTCAATTGTTGCCTCACTTATTCAAAAACAGACAATAAATATAGACAATGTAACGTTTACTGATTGTAAAAATATTAGTATGAATGACTCTATAATTACAATTATTCCGTTTAATCTTAAGTGTACAACTCAAAAGCTTTCAACAAATATATTAACTATTACAAATTACACCGACAATCAGGGAATATATGTAATTTATAACGATTTGGTATGCCAAAAATATAGTCATGCGCCATACTTAAACAACATCCAATTAAAAGATCTGGATATTGAAAAATTGAATGAAGAGGCGTTTTGTCAGAAATTTTTTACGAGAGACGCCGGGTATAATTCACTTAATAGTACAGGAAGTGAAGTGCCCTGAAAGTTGTACTCAATGATCCGACTTTTTACCTCTGAAAAACGTTAGGATGGTTATATAGAGCCAGAGACAGAAGCTATAAATGAGCATCCACCATCCAAACACCGTAACGGGCAACCGGGCGACAATCGGGCGGAAAAGAACACTGAATTCAGGTACATACCAGCACAGATGTTCGAGAGCGTAATTATTGCTTGTGCAAATGTTCAGGTCTGTTTGACCGAATATTACGCCGCTCAACCCGACCCAAAACGACCAGAGTGCTATCGATAATGCAAATGTTTTAACTTTTGCGTTTGTTGAGGGGTTTGTCAACACATAGGCTAAGTTGAAAGAAGCGGGAACAGAAGCGAAAAGCAAGAATCGCGGTCCCCAAAACCATCCCCCATACCATGCCCACCATTTTCCGTAAACGAGAATGAGACCAACGAGATATATCCACCTGAACTGGGTCAATACCATATATGAAAATAGAAGACCAGGTGCAAAAAATAGGAGGCCTTTTCAGAAAGAGAACAGTTCGCTTAAAATTCCGAGAACAATAGGGTAACTGAACCCGGGTTTTCCTGAGTAGGGGAGGACAGTTGTGAAGCCCTTGTCGTCCAGAAAATAATTAAAAAATCCCTGAGAAGTTCTTGGCATCCGTAGCTTGGAATCGACCAATAGTACGATGACGGCGAATATTGGTAATAACAGATATTCATATTTTTTCTCTCTGACGATTTTATATATACATATAAGGGCCAGAGGAACAATTGTGGCAGGCATATTACCTACGGACAGGATCATGAGTATCCACCCCGGACCTGTATTTTTCTTTTCGATTAAAACTATACCGAGCGTCATGCAAATGGATGAAAAAACTTCTCCGTAATAATGAATGATGTGCCCCGGAAACATAGAGCCGAAAAAGAGAAAGGCGACAAATACTATAAAAAAGCGGCGGGAGGCCAGGCGGTTTAGTAGTGAATATAATATACAGGCGGCCAAGCACAGGAGAATATAGTTATAGTGTAAAAGCCAATAATGGTTTCCCCTGATTTGATCTATCAGTGCAAGCGGATAAGAAAATAGAGGGCCGATAAGAGAATATTTCATGGAAATAATTTTACCCGTGGAAACCATAGTGGAGATAAAATTAAACCGAACGTCTCCGTCCGCAAAAAACTGGAATGGATACAAGATCCATTGGAGGGCTATCCCGATCAATAATATCGGCATAATACATGATAGTTTACCACATACATCTTTGATAATCCCGTGCAGGAAGATTGTGCTTGAAGTATAATATTATGATAAAAGGATTTCTGTATGCGGCCAACACACAAGCGATTATTGCTCCTCTGTATTGTTATATTTGCTGCTATCCTTCGGTTTTATAAGTTAGGGGAAGTGCCGGCGAGTATGAATGCAGATGAAGCAGCAATCGGATACAACGCATATTCGATTTTAAAGACAGGGAAAGACGAATACGGAACAAAATTTCCATTACTTTTCCGATCATTTGACGACTATAAGCTGCCAGCTTATATATATCTCACCGTGCCAAGTGTTGCGGTTTTTGGTTTACAAGACGCGAGCGTCCGTTTACCGTCCGCTTTTTTTGGAACGTTAACGGTTCTGGCTACGTATTTGTTTGTCGATGCATTATTCGCAAACCCTGTGATAGCTCTTCTTTCCGCATTACTTCTTGCTATATCACCCTGGCATTTACAATTTTCCCGATCAGCGTATGAGGCCAACCTTGCTGTGTTTTTTGCTGTGGCAGGTATGACATGTTTACTACGAGCCGTAAAACGTACCGCATGGTATATACCCGGATTTATACTTCTGGCCTTATCAGTTTGGTCATATCACAGTTCACGTATTTTTATTCCCCTGATTCTTATTGGTTTTTTTGCTCTCTATATCCGAGATATTCTAAAAAGCAAACTCATATTTTCAATTGGAGTGATCCTATGTATCGGTATATGTATACCCTTGCTACTTTTATCACTATCATCGAGCGGCTTAGTGCGGGCGAAGGGAGTGAGCGCATTGGATGACCCCGGTTTAACTGCACGTAACGCCTCGTGGCGGTTAACCGATATCAACATGGATATTCCGTTTTCAAATATTTTTC
>JAPLWC010000023.1 GCA_026396845.1 Candidatus Gottesmanbacteria bacterium | reverse complement strand
CTGGGGGTGGAGAAGCTCCCAAGGGTCCGGCTGTTCGCCGGTTAAAAGGGTACGCGAGCTGGGTTCAGAACGTCGTGAGACAGTTCGGTCTCTATCCTGTGCGAGCGTTAGATTCTTGAGGGGAGTTCTCCCTAGTACGAGAGGACCGGGAGGAACGGATCCCTGGTGTGCCAATTGTCGGACAACCGGCAACGTTGGGTAGCTAGATCCGGACGGGATAAGTGCTGAAAGCATCTCAAGCACCAAGCCCAACCCAAGATGAAGAATCGTTATAGATCCGTCGTAGAATACGACGTAAATAGGCGAGGAGTGTACACACCGTAAGGTGCTTAGCTTACTCGTACTAATCGATCGATGTTGTGGAGAACAAAGGAATCCGTCCACTGACGGACTTTCGTTCTTTATTCCAACAAATTGTATGCAGTTTGGAGTGACCCTAGGGTTGCCCCTTACGAACCAACTACCCCGGTACCAGTCCGCCCAGGGCGGACGGTACAGGGTTTCGCCTAGCAAGAGCTAGGCTCACTTTAACAAGATCAATATGAAGTTGACACTATAGTCTAAACCGCTCTAGTGTCTTCCAGTCTTTTGAGCGACGTGGACCCACCCGATCCCATTCCGAACTCGGAAGTGAAACGCGTTAGCGCTGACAATACCTGTTTCGCAAGATACCGGGAAGATAGGTCAAGGCTGGGGGACAGTGGAGCGGTTTTTTTAATGGCAAATTAACGAACGAATTCATATTCGTGAGTTTAGTTGCCGATCAACCCAGCTACCTGCGCCCCTCCGACGCGTGGCTGTAAGCCTCGGGAGGAGGCAAGCATGGTGTGGGGTGGTGGCTGGATCCCGCAACGTGGTATGATTGAGTAGAGGAGGTAACAACTATGATTGGCTATAAAGGGACGATTGAGGAGGAAACCCTCAAGAATACGTATTTCCGGCATGTTTTGTATACCGCGCCGCATTCGCAGCTGGTGCTTATGGCACTTGCCCCGAGTGAAGAAATCGGGATGGAAGTACACCCAGAAAACGACCAGTTTTTCCGCTTTGAATCAGGGGAAGGGAAAGTGGTGATCGCAGGCGTTGAATATGCCGTCAAAGACGGCGACGCGGCAGTGGTACCGGCCGGCACCCAGCACAATGTGGTCAATACTTCATTGGTAAATTCGCTGAAACTCTATACCATCTATTCTCCGGCACACCATCCTGATGGGACGATCCATAAAACCAAGGCGGAAGCGCTCGCTGCGGAAAAAGAAGAACACGCGTGATTTGACAAACCATCCGCCCGATATAGAATACGGGGCGTATGGCCGGCAATTCTCCTGAAGATGAAAAAAGACTACCTGTGACTGTGGATCGTATTGTACAAACAAAGAAGTCTGACGAGCAGGGAGAGTATGTAGTATTTAAATTTGGATTGTTTGGTGACAAAGAAGAAGCTGTCCGGCAAGCCTACGCTACGTATATTGCCGGAATACAGATAAGTGAGGCATTAGCAGAACAAGGAGAATCAAAATTTTTCAGGTTAACAGGATGTTTAGCTTCTGACGTATATAATAAAGCACAAGAAAGGTGGCACGAATTGAGACAACGAATCTACATGGAACGAGTTAGTGCGGCGCGATTGCCTCCTGCGCAATAATCCTGTATAATACCTTTTATCCTATCGAAAGGCGGTATACATGAATGGTAAAAGCAACAAAATCTTCATCTAAATCTTCGGTTCTCCCTCGGAAAGACTCGGGACAGGCCCAGACAATGGAGGAATTGCTCGCGCAAACCTCGTATACCCTGAAAGGCGTCAAGAAGGGCGACGTTATTGAAGGGAAAATCACGCGCATATCCCGTAAGGAAATCACCATTGATATCGGTGGCAAAACCGAAGGTGTGGTTATCGACCGCGAGCTTGAAACCTACCGCGATATGCTCATGGCGCTTAAAGTCGGGGACACAGTGGTGGCCCAGGTCATCGTTGCCGAAAACGACCGCGGGCAGTCCGTACTGTCCCTGCGCCGCAGTATTTTTGAAAAACGGTGGGCGGCGCTTGCTGAGAAACAAAAGAGCGGGGAAGTCGTTGAAGTAACGCTCAAAGAGCCGGTCCGCGGCGGTATTTTGGTTGACTACGGCGGACTGCGGGGCTATATTCCGCAGTCGCAGTTGGATCAGGCGACATTCAAACAATTGGATAAAGTCATTAACCGCAGAATACAGGCGAAAGTCGTGGAAGTGGACCGCGACACCAACAGGCTCGTGTTCTCACAGAGAGCCGTAACAGAAGGAGCGACCCTCGCCAAACAAAAGGAAGTATTGTCCGCCCTTACGGTCGGGGAGACGGTAGCCGCCATCATTACGGGGGTCGTGCCGTTTGGCGCGTTTGCCAAGCTTAAGGTGACTAAAGATAAGGAAGAACACGAAGTTGAGGGTCTTATTCATATTTCCGAAATCGCATGGGAAAAAGTTGAAGATGTGAACCAGTATCTCAAAACCGGTGACAGTATAAAGGTGAAAGTCATCGGCATTGATGCGGCATCCGGTAAACTAACTTTATCCCTCAAACAGCTTTTGCCGGATCCGTGGGAGCATGTCTTGGATATGTTTGAGAAGGATACGACGGTTAAAGGGACCGTTTCCCGCGTATCGCCCTATGGTATTTTTGTAATCCTTTCCCCCGGTATTGAAGGACTCATCCACATCAGCAAAATTTCTCCCGGTGAGGAGCCAAAAACAGGGGACGAAATACAGTGTATTATCGAAGACATCAAGCCCGACCAACGGAAAATCAGCCTCTCCATGACGCTTACCGAAAAGCCGATCGGGTACAGATAGAATCAACTAATCAACAAATCAACTAATAATCCAATTAACCAATGGAAATCAAAAAGAAATTCGGTATACACGATCGAGTTTTTCTGTTTGTAATACGTACTCTTCGATTAATAAAAGCTCTTCCAAAAACATTCGAGAACAAAGCGTTAATTGAACAGCTTATCAGATCTGTTACTTCAGTTGGAGCCAATGATCAAGAAGCAGATGGCGTCTCTACAAAAAGAGACTTTATTCATTGTTATACCATTGTTCGTAAAGAAGCAAAAGAAACAAAATATTGGTTACAACTTTTAGCAGAGTTAAATACCTCTTTTAAACCAAGAATGGGCTCTCTTATTCAAGAGAATGAAGAGATTATTCGTATAGTAAGTAGTATACTCAAGAACGCAAGTGTTTCTAAAGTTATTAGTTGATTGGCTGATTGGAAATTAGATGATTAGTTGATTGTATTATGAAGTTGAAAACTTCGTATGTTTGCCAGCAGTGCGGGTTTGAGAGCCCCAGTTGGTACGGGAAGTGCCCGAATTGCAGCGAATGGAACAGTTTGGTAGAGACAGTCAAAGAGGTGGGTGGTGGTAAGGGACAAACCGCACTTCGTCAAGGTTCCGTGGGGCAAGCAAAGCCGCAAAAATTATCAGAAGTCCGCCATATTGAAAAAAATCGCCTCAAAAGCGGGTTTGCGGAATTTGACCGTGTGATGGGCGGGGGGATCGTACCGGGCTCGGTGACCCTGCTTGCCGGTGATCCCGGGATCGGGAAGTCAACGTTACTTCTCCATGTGATTGCCAAAACCGGCGGCTTGTATGTGTCCGGTGAGGAATCGGCGGAACAAATTAAGCTGCGGGCAAAAAGATTGGGGATAGACGGTGCTAACATTTCTGTGTTATCTGAAACGAATGTGGAAGCTATTTGCCAAGCGCTTTCATTGAATAGTGAATCAGGAATAGCGAATACTGAAAAAAACCAAAATTCACAATTCAGTATTCATGATTCAGCTTTAGTTGTTATCGATTCTATCCAAACGCTTTCATCCTCCGACCTCGACGGTATGGCCGGTTCGGTCGGACAAATCCGCCACTGTGCCGAGATACTGGTCGGTGTTGCCAAAAGCAAAGGTATCTCCATCATCATCATCGGCCACGTGACCCGCGAGGGAACGATTGCGGGACCGAAAGTCTTGGAACATATGGTGGATACTGTCCTGTATTTGGAGGGAGAACGGTTTGCCAACGCCAGAATTTTACGGACGTACAAAAACCGTTTCGGGGCCATCGAAGAGGTGGGAATTTTTGAAATGGATGAGAAAGGACTAAAAGAAATAGCCAATCCATCGGCTCTGTTTCTGCAAGATCGGGTAAAAAATGTTCCCGGTAGTATTGTCACGGTTATTATGGAGGGAACCCGGCCGATGCTCGTCGAAATTCAGGCGCTTGCTGTTCCGAGCCAATTGGCGATGCCCCGTAGGGTCGCCAATGGTATTGATTACAACCGGTTGCAATTACTCGTTGCTATATTGCAGAAGCGGTTGAGTATTCCACTCGGGAGTTTTGACGTATTCGTGAATGTGTCCGGCGGAATGAAAATAGAAGAGCCCGCCGCGGATCTGGCGGTTGCATTGGCGATTCTTTCTTCTTTTAAAAATAAACCGCTTGACCCCAAAACCGCAGTATTCGGTGAAGTGGGACTTTTAGGCGAGGTGCGTTCCATCGGTTCGGATGAACGGCGTACAAAGGAAGCGCGACGGCTTGGATTTACGACGATTTGTTCGCCAAAAACGGTTCATAACTTAAAACAAGCAAGTCAGCTCATCGGATGACGTTTTTTCTCAGCTTCTCCCAAGTTTTTTTGTGGTACAATCCGTAGGAGTGAAAGATAAAAAGAACTTATTGACCGAATCCAAAAAATCGGCAACATCGGTTCCCGTTGTTGCAAAGCCGCCGGCGGAGTTTACGCGGGCATTAGCCGCCGAGATCGTCAAAAACCTCACATCCATAGGCCGGTTTACCACGCGCCCGTTTATCCGCCACAAAGACGCGAACGCGGACGCCCATGTAGTCAAAGAAGAAGTGTTGGGTGAGTATCCGGTCTTGGTGGATACCAGCGTCTTTATCGACGGCCGGATCCTTCCGATCGCCAGTAGCGGATTTATCACCGGGACGCTTATTATCCCGCAGTTTATTTTAGGTGAGTTGCAGCACATCGCCGATAGCGAGGATAGTCTGCGGCGTGCCAAAGGCAGGCGCGGGTTAGATATTGTCAACAAACTTAAAGGGCAGAAGGCAAATAAGCTCCTGCGCGTCAAGATTGTGTCTTCGGATCCGGCCGACGTCAAAGAGGTGGATGCGAAGCTAGTTAGCTTAGCCAAACGATGGGCAAATCAAAAAATCAGATTGCTGACCGTTGATTTTAACCTTGCACACGTCGCGCGGGTCCAAGGTGTTAAGATTCTCAATATCAATGATATCGCCCAGGCGCTGAAAGTATCCCTTATGCCAGGAGAAGAGTTTACGGTAAAAATTACCCACGAAGGGAAGGAACGCGCTCAGGGGGTCGGCTATTTGCCGGACGGCACCATGGTCGTCGTAGACAACGCCCGTGACAGGGTGGGGCAGGATATACCGGTTATTGTCACCAAGGTCCACCAGACGCCCGCAGGTCAGCTGTTTTTTGCCCGGTTGAAATAAACCTCTCAAACCAAACTCTCAGGCGTCAGATTGACAATCCGCATGAAATCAATGATGATAATTTTATATGGTACTTACTAAAAAGTTAGGGCTTCTTTTTGCAAAACTTATTCTCTTTTTAGCTGTTATTGGCGCTATTGTGTATATTGTTTACCGTTTTTCACCGAATGTCGGCCAACCCATGGCCCCATCCGCAACAAAGAAGCATGCGATGACGACACTGTCCGTAGATGCAGGGAATGCCCGTGTTTCCGGAAACTCGCTGGAAATTCCCATAACCATTGATACCGGCGGAAATACCGTGTCGGTGGTTGAACTTCATCTTGGCTTCGATTCAAAGCTGTTGACCGGGGTTTCCATACAACCGGGCAATTTTTTCTCCAATCCGATGATTATAGAAAAAACCATCGATACCACGAGAGGAACAATAGTTATTGCGCTTGCCTCACTGAAACCACGTCAGGGGGTAGGGTCTCTCGTTACTATTACGGCCATTCCGGAGCAAAAGACATCCGTCACCATTCATATAGACTCAAAGACAAAAATAGCAGCTATTGGTGAGCTGGGGTCAGTGCTCAGTAGCACTCGTGACGGTACGGTAGAGGTTCCATAGGGTACTCATGAAACGTGTTATTACCATTATTGCGGTTGTTTTTCTTATTGCGGCTATTCCTTTAACCGTATGGTTTGTGCAACAACAGCAGAATATCCGAAGTCAAGCCGCGCCCGCAACGACATTATATTTCAATGCATCAACACTATCAAAACAGCAAGGAAACACGTTTTCTTTGGATGTGACGGTGGATACCGGAAGCAATTCCATACTTGTAGCAGATCTTATTATCAATACCGATCCCGCAAAAATAAAAATAACCGGCATAACACAGGGGACATTTCTTACGACCGTTGTTGTCGCGGGAGCGCATACGGACAGCAAAGCAACGATGGTGCTGGCAGCCCCGACAGGTTCGCCCGCGAATGGTACGGGGGTTTTGGCAACCGTGACATTTCAGGTAGTCGCGGCTAGCGGCACGTCAGAGATTACGCTTACCGGTTCCAAGGCTACCGCTCATGATGAAACAAAAAATGTCATTATCGGAACAACACCGGCAACGGTAACGATTGGTTCCTCCGGTACAACTCCAACAGCGACTCCAACACCTACTGCGACACCTGCTCTGACACCAACTGCGACACCAACGGGAGGATCCACTCTGACACCAACTGCGACACCCGCTTCAACGTCAAACCCAACTTCAACACCCATTCCAACACCCACTCCAATACCGACTCAGGCAGCCGGCGGTGGGGGAACTTCGATAAATCTTTCTGTGACGAATCCTGCAAACGAAGAAATAGTTACGACATCCATGCCGACGTTAACGGGAACTGCTCCTGCCGGCAGTACGGTCACGATAACGATTTATAGTGATCCCATTACGGTGACTGCAACCGCAGGTACAAATGGTACATGGAGCTATACATTGGCTCAAGCCCTGCCTGAAGGACAGCATCGTGTGGTGATTGCTGCAGCAGGTGGCGATGGGACAACACAAACACAATCCAGCATATTTTATGTACAAACTGAATCTATGCCAGTTACAGGATCAAGTGTGATGACATTGGTTTTTCCTGTTGCAATTGCAGGTTTGTTCATTCTTCTGGGATTTGCGTTGTAGTAGGATGCGCGATTTCTTTACCGTCCCTCTCCGTAATGCTCTATTATTAAACTAAGGTCAAACAGATCCACAACTCCGTCCGGTATGCCCTCTTCGCCTGTAATATCTCCTAATAGGGGTTGAGGCGTGGGAGAAGGACCGGGAGTGCCGGAAGGCAAAGGTGTCGGTGTGCTTGTTGGTTTTGGCGTCGGTGTAGCGGTAGGTTTCTGTGTCGGCGTGCTTGTCGGCTTTTGTGTCGGGATATTCGTTGGTCTTGGTTTTGGTGTGCTTGTCGTTCCCGGCTTTGGTGTCGGGGTATTCGTCGGCTTCGGCGTTGGTGTGCTTGTCGGTTTCGGGGTCGGCGTTGGCGCCTGAATAGTAATTGTACTGCCGGTTGTTGTTGTTAATGCGTTTGTAGTGATAAAAAGAACCGTCACAATATTCGTGTTGGGTGTACTGGTAAAATTGAGTGCTGTTGTTCCTGCTTTTCTGGCTTTTGCAGTCAGCGTTCCCACTATAAATGATCCGGAAGGAGCGGTAGGAGGATTGGCGGGTTGAGCGCCTAACGTCACAGTTACCGTTTCGTTATTGATAGCTTTAGGAACTAACGGAACCGTCAATGCCGATCCTGCGATAAAATTTGTGACTTCGATGGCAGATGAATCATAATCAAGGCTTATCTGGACGCCGGATACTTGTTGATTACCACTCGTTGAGATCGTGATTCCCAATGAAAATGTATCTCCGACTGTCACTGCTTTCGTTGCAGGAAGAAGCGTCATGCTCACACCATTTCCCGCCGCTTTCTTTCGAAGTTCTTGCGGCTTCCCGGCGAAGTATACGACTACCGCAATAGTCAGCAGTAAAAATATGCTCAACAAAACACCAAATAATGATATATGTTTCAGCTTGAAACGTGATGTTGGTGGAATTTGTTGAGCCTGAGGGCTCTCGCTGACGATTTGTTCTTCCATACGACCTATTTTCCAAAATTACCTACTAGTATAGTATAATCAAATAAATCTATTTTACCATCCCCATTGATATCCGCAGGGATAAAGTTAGGGGAGCCGGTTTTACCAAAATCGGCCACCATTTTGTTAAAGTCAGAAGAATCAACTTTGCCGTCGTTATTAAGGTCACTAGGAAAATAAGGTACTACCTTTACCGTCATATAAGCGTTTGGTCCCGCGCATTCATATCGGGGCAGCTGGTCGACATAGGCAGGGTTTCCTCTGCATTCGGCAACGGCATCATTCCAAGCCCGACAAAATATATCAAAAGTCCCTGTTGATGTTGGTTTCCAGGAAAAGGTACCGGTGGCAGCAGTATTTGATTGATAACTAACGGTTCCTTTAATATCCTCCTTAAAAACTCCATTTTGTCCTAAATTTAAACGTGTTCCCAAATTTCCCTGTGTTGAGGAGAAGGAAACAGCATAATTGGCAGTTTCGCCCAGAACTAGTGTAGCGGGGCCTGAAGTGATGGAACAATTTGGAATTTTTTCTGCATCTTCCTCTGCCAGTTGTTTATACATAGTACCTATTGGCGGATATTCACCGTTGGGCAGTTTATAAGTATCCCCCACATAATTTAAACCATGAGTCCAAGCAGAAGTTTCACCAGCATAGTACCAAAACCATTTTTGAACATAGTCGTTACTTTTCAACCAGGTAAACAGAGGTTTCATATAATCATTGGCGATCATGTTCCATTCCGTCATTTGATCAGCCGCCGAAAGACAGCCATGAGTGACACATGGCACTCCAGGATGAACAACCGCCCCTTCCATAGCCATTATCCCCAGTTCGCTTATCCAGACGGGCGCTTTTGCTTCACCAATACGGGTAAGAAAAACATCTCTGAAATCAACAATCATATTTTTTGTAAGATTCCAATCAAACCAGCTGTATGTATGGATGTTCCAAACGTCAACTTTGGGAAAGGAGCCAAATTTATTTTTATAAGAATTTCTAAAATCATCTACCCATTTATAATGATTGTTAGGATCGTAACCTAAATAATCTGATTTGTTATAGATTATGGGATCGATGCTTAGTAATCCTCCCGTCATCACTTTAGCTGATGAGTCATATTTTTTGATCTGAGTATAAAAAATATTATAATATTCTGCATAATCTTCTGGCGTGAAATAGGGAGACCAGTCTGGTTCATTGGCTATTTGATAGTATGACCCGGGGTAGAAATTAGCTAATGTTGCCGCAATTTGCAGAAAAGTTTTTCGGGCATTATCTATATGGTTACATACTGCACTGCCGTTATAATCTGCATTTCCGACTCCATTTGTGAGTACTTTTCCTTCAAATTTTTTCAAAACAGTGTCAAGCCTTAAATAAAGATTTCTGTCTTCGTCATCTTTTAATCCCTGGCTCTCCAGAGTACTAAGATCAACTTTAATACATTCGTTCTTGCCAACCAGAAAAAACGTCTTTTGTCCGGGATGGGGAGCGGTATTCACGCCCCAATTATAGAACCAGGGAATATTTAAGTCGTGGGCTATTTGATAACTACCGCCATATCCGAATCTTTGATCAGGAATAATCGCGGCAAAAACAGATGATGGCTTGCCAAATAAAATCACACCGGCCATTAGGATGAGTAATAGTATTTTTTTCATTTTCCAAA
>JAPLWC010000102.1:858-2228 GCA_026396845.1 Candidatus Gottesmanbacteria bacterium | reverse complement strand
CCTGCTTCTTTATCTGCAAATATCATTCGTGATGAAACCGTTGGGCCGGTGCTAGGACGCGAACTTCTGCAAAAAACCATCACGGCAGCACTCATTGCCATGTTTGCAATACTGGCGTATGTGGCGTATGCGTTTAAAAATATTAAGTTCGGGATATCGGCGGTTATTGCCCTTATTCATGATTTGCTGGTGGTCATTGGATTATTTTCTTTATTCGGACAGTGGTGGGGAATTGAGGTAGATACGCTGTTTGTCACCGCATTTTTAACGACCATGAGCTTTTCGGTCCACGATACGATCGTGGTGTTTGACCGCATACGCGAGAAAATGAAGCGGGGAGAGAGTGGATCATTTGAATCCCTTTCCGATCAGGCACTAACAGAAACCATGGGCAGATCGCTTGCCAATTCGTTTACGATTATCTTTATGTTGCTTGCCCTTATTCTTTTGGGCGGGGAAACGATCCGGTGGTTTGTGATCGCCCTTCTTATCGGCACGGTGTCCGGCACCTACTCCTCGCCCTTCGTTGCAACGCCCGTGCTCATTCTTTGGGACAGATGGGAGAAGAGAAAGAAGTAATTCGTTGGCATCCCCGATTAAGTCGGAGATCCAGCGACTTTTCTACCTCTCTGTGCTACTAATTGTGTAAGATCAAAAATGAGTTTTTCGCGCACAGGATTGGGATTTCTTTCAAGGTGTTTAATAACAAAGAGCCCTGGTACAACTTTCCCGTTTTCAACGACTGGTTCAAGCTTAGGTTCCGTTTCAGTTTTTACTTGCATGGTTAACCTATATACCCGCAGGCTTCGTTTGTCAATTTCGAACCAAAAGTTGTATTAAAAATAGCCTCGTAGTCTAATTGGGGCTTAACTGTTTGAGACGGTCGAGTAAAATTTCCCGTTCATTTTTGAGTGTTCCTGCTTCCACTTCTGCGAATAAATCATTGAGTGTTTTGCCGATGATCGGGCCGGGCTTGACGTTGAGGGTTTTCATCACGTCATAACCGTTGATTTTGAGGTCTGCCACGGTGAAAGGCTGCTTCTGGACTTCTTCAAGCCGTTTTTTAAACAGTTCCATGCGCCACGATGTTTCCGCGGCTCCGCCCCCGAGCCGGTCGCCTGTCCGGAGCGCGAGCATATCGGGAAGATTTTCTTTACCGACGTGCCGGATAAACCGCCGCAGTGCGCTGTCGGTTTGGCGTTCATCAACGGTAAACTGGTGCCACCGGATGAGCGTGAGGATCTTCTCCGTTTGCTTCCGGCTGAATCGCAGGCGGTTCAAGATCGCCTTGGCGAGTTTCGTGCTGACCATTTCATGGTTATAAAATGTGATGATACCTTTTTCGTCCACCTTATGCGTGGGTACTTTGC
>JAPLWC010000102.1:0-820 GCA_026396845.1 Candidatus Gottesmanbacteria bacterium | reverse complement strand
CTTTGCCGATATCATGGAGGAGTGTGGCCAGGCGAACGATAGGATCTTTGGACGGACAGAGTTTCATTGCCATAACGCTGTGGGTGCCTACGTCATAGATATGATGCCGCGCGGGGCTTTTTTGCCCGATGGCAAATGCGGCGTCGAGTTCCGGAAGAATAATTTTTAATAACCCTGATTGTTTGAGAAGCAAAATACCGTCTGTGGGAAAAGGGGAGGCAAGGATCCGCAACAGTTCATCGCGGACCCGTTCTGCGGAAATATCGCCAATAAGGTGCGCATTGGTTTTGATTGCAGCCAGAGTTTCGGGTTCAATCATGAAACCCAATTCAGATGCAATACGGACCGCACGCATCATCCGCAGCGCATCCTCTTCAATTCTCGCGTTCGGCTCTCCGACTGCTCGGATGATTTTATTTTTGAGATCTTCCTGCCCGTGATACGGATCAGTAAACGTTTTTCCGTCGTACGCAATTGCATTGATGGTAAAATCCCGGCGGGAAAGATCCTCTTCAAGCGATGTGCCCCAGTGAATAACATCGGGGTGTCGGTGGTCTTTGTATCCTTTTTCGCTCCGATAGGTGGTTACCTCATACATATCGTCCGGCATTTTTATCCCCACGGTTCCGAATTGGTTATCGTAAAAACTGTCGGGAAACAATTTAAGGATTTCTTCCGGTGTCGCGTTGGTGGTGAAATCCCATCCTTTGGTCGTCCGGTCCATAAGAATATCCCGCACTGATCCTCCGACCGCATAGATTTCGTAGCGGGCTTTCTGAAACGTTTTAAAGATTGTTTGCACTGGTTGTGGTAAAGGTTT
>JAPLWC010000032.1 GCA_026396845.1 Candidatus Gottesmanbacteria bacterium | reverse complement strand
AGCACCGATACCACAACGTTTAAAGATTCTGCTATCGGTGTGATTGAGAAGGATGGTACCGACGGGGAAGGCACCCACCAGCTTATCCGTGACGGCGGTCCGTCACAAACGGTTACCCTTATGTCTTCGGTTGTAGATCTGGACCAATACGTTGGTAAAAAAGTGAAAATATACGGGCAGACGTTGGCAGCCCAAAAAGCCGCATGGCTCATGGATGTCGGCAGAGTAGAACTTCAGTAAGTTGTCATGATTCGATTCGACCATGTTACAAAACAATATCCCGGGCACGTGCATGCGCTGTCCGATGTAACCGTAGAAATTTCTGACGGTGAGTTTGTCTTTCTTATCGGACCCTCCGGCGCAGGTAAAACGACGATGCTACGCCTCCTTATCCGGGATTTATTGCCAACGAACGGGAATATTCATGTGGATAACTGGCACGTCAATACGCTTCCCGTCCCGAAAATTTATATGCTGCGGCGGAAAGTCGGTACGGTATTTCAGGACTTTAAGCTACTTACCGACCGGACGGTATTTGAAAACGTTGCCCTGGGGCTGGAAATACTTGGGAAGTCCGATCGCGAAATCGCGACCCGGGTTTCAGATGTATTGGAGCTTGTGGGTCTTGCCGGCAAAAAGAATTCATTTCCGCTGCAGCTGTCTGCCGGAGAAATGCAGCGAACCGGGATCGCAAGAGCGATTGTCGGCGGCCCGTCAATCCTATTAGCCGATGAGCCGACCGGAAACCTCGACCCGGAGACTTCATGGGAAATTTTGGATATATTAAGCGAAATCAACAAAATCGGCACGACCATCATCATGGCCACCCATAATGCAAATATCGTGAATAATTTCAAAAAACGTACGATTACCCTTCACGAGGGGAAGCTCGTGAATGATGAAGCTCACGGTAAATATCCGGTTAAACATGCAAAGGAGAAACATGCGACTCATTCCTAGTACCTGGACTCATGTGAGACGGAGCCCTTATCAGGCGATGGCGGCAATTCTGACCATGTTTTTGACGTTCCTTCTCGGAGGGGTGTTTTTCCTGGCGACCATTTCCTCCGTCCTTGTACTGCAGTTTTTTGAAAGCAAGCCGCAGATTACGGTATTTTTTACCGACAAGGCAACAGCGGATGATGCCAAAACACCTTGATCCTATTATCCGCCAGGCCCAGGGAGTGGAAGAGGTGGTATTCCAGAAGGATGTCGTGGACACGCTGCTCTCCTGGACAAATACCATACGGATCGTCGGCGGGTCATTGGCAATTCTTTTGGCGATTGATTCGCTTCTTATCATCATGACCGTGGTGAGTATGAAAATAGCCCTCAAAAAAGAAGAAATAGAAATTCTTAAATTGGTAGGCGCGAGCCCCTGGTATATCCGTATGCCGTTTGTTATAGAAGGCGGTTTTTACGGGGCCTCAGGCGCATTCATGGCATGGGTTATCATTACCGGTCTGGTCATTTGGATCCGGCCTATGGCGCTGTCATTTTTAGGCATGATTCCCGCCATCAGCGTTGTCATGGGGAGTCTCACCGCCACGCCGTTCCTGTTTTCTGCCGGCGGCTTTATGGGAGCAATGTTGCTTATTGGGTTTTTCTTAGGTAGTATAGGAAGCCTTGTTGCCCTCGGGCGCTATTTAAAGTTCTGACACATGCATGAACAAACGAATATGGATAATAATATGTGTTGCACTCTTCTTCCTACTCCCGTTTAGGATCTTCGCCCAATCCTGCCCGCCCGTTGAACACAATCCATGTCAAAACAACGACACTGAATGTCTTCAGAATGTGGTAAATTCCTGTCAAAGCCAGGCAAACACATTAACCGGTGAGATCAATTACATGGATAATCAGATTAAATTAACGAGTATCCGAATTGATGCGACCCAAACAAAAATAAAAACACTGCTCGATGAAATTAATCAGCTTGAAAATGAAGTGCAGCGGCTTGAGGGAGTATTAAATACCCGGTTGGCGCTTCTTCTCCATCGGATTCCGGCAGCATATAAACGGTCTGTAGTTCCGCAATTTGGGACACTCCTTTTTAGCCGCAATGTGTCGGATTTTATCGCCCGCGCACAATATCTTTCAGCAGTGCAAAAGGAAGACGCGTCGCTCGTCTTTCAGGTAAAAGCAACACAGAATAGCTATAACGAGAGTAAACAGACGAGAGAAGATAAAAAAGTTCAGTTGGAACAGGTGCAGCAGCAACTGAAAGTTCAAAGCCAGCAACTGGCACAACAGAAACAGGCTAAAGATGCATTGCTGACGCAAACGAGAGGCCAGGAAGAAACGTATGCACAACTGCGACGGGAAGCACTTGCGCGGCTGGCGGGTTTTGCAAGTTTCGCAGACAGCCAGGGAGCAACGTTGTTATCCAATCAAACTTCCTGTAATGATTGGGGTTGTTACTATAATCAGCGGGACAGTCAGTGGGGCAACGCGCTTATTAACGGACAGGGGAGCGGTTGTAACGGTCCATGTTCTGTGCTTCGTGTCGGGTGTCTGGTAACGTCTGTTGCAATGATGGCCAGTCATTACGGACATAGGGATATTTCCCCACAGGATATTGCGTTTTCAAGTCCGGCTAATTTTTCTGTGGGAACCGCAATGTTGGTGCGAGGAACGATATCTGTTAAAAATATGAACATTACCAGATCATCTGCGGGTGCGTTAAGTCCTGATACTCTCAAAGATGGTCCGGTTATCGTAGGTGTTTATTCCGGTCCGTTTGGAACTCATTTTGTGGTGGTAAAATCGTATTCAGATGGCACATATATTATGAATGATCCCTACATTGAGAACGGTAGTGACAAATCATTTACGGATCATTATTCATTAGGCAGTGTTTTTGAGGTTGATCGCGTATCGATGTAAACACTCTTACAGTTTGTACGATATCGTACATATTTTCCTTTTTTGATTTTGTATACTGGTAACTCAAATGGTTCGCTTGCCCCGCATATGCGGCTATGCTCTTCTCTTTGTTGGGATAGGATTTTTTGTTCGTCCTGTAAACGCTTCAATCGTAATTAACGAATTTAGTTCTGCTTCAAATCCCGAATGGGTAGAGCTTTATAATCCGGATGATCAAGCGTTTCCGTTAGCTGGAGTTGTATTATTTTTTGACGGTAATTCCGCTACAACCCAAAAACTCACATTTTGTCCACAGGATGAATTGGGAGCAAAATCTTTTAAATTGATTACCCGATCAAAAAATTCGTATTGGTTAGCGGATAGCGGTGACACATTAATTCTCAAGAAAGAGGACGATACCATTGACAGTATTAGTTATGGATCAGGGCAATTACTGAAAACGTTGACAGCTAGCCAGTCAGGAATTCGCGTTCCCGATGGTTCAATCAACTGGTCCGTGACAGATGCACCAAGTCCTCAAGGAGATGCAGCATCATTTGTTTGTCCGACACCGACTCCTACTCCCGAGCCTACCAATACGCCAACCCCTACGCCCGAGCCGACAGAACCCCCAACTCCTACTCCCACTCGAACCCTAACACCCACAAGAACTCCGACTCCTACCAGAGCTTCCACGCCGACGGTAAAGCCGACTATCGTGGCCTCCGCTTCCGCAGCGCTATCCAGCGCTTCCGCCGTACTTGGGGCTACGGACAGCGCGGCGACAGCGAGTGTGATGGCTAGTAGGGACACAAGACCTTCGGCGAAGCCGCTTATTATTTCTCTTTTGCTTGTGGGAATAGGATGCGCGATTTTATCACTGGTTTTTGTATGGCAAAAGCGGAATGCGCTTAAACCTCCGGAATCGTAGTGTATACTGGAAGAATGAAAATTGTCCGTTTGTGGGGGTCGGTATTTGTGTGGATGGGCGTCATTTTTTTCTTTTCAACCCGTCAGCGCATTGTCGTATCGAACCAAGACGCTGTCAATTTTCTGTTTTTTAAGACACTGCACGTACTTGAGTATGCACTATTGTACATACTTACGTTTCGTGCAACAAAGAATCCAATCACGTCATTTTTTATTGTCATTTTGTATGCAAGTTCCGATGAAATTCACCAACTCTTTGTTGTCACACGGGAGGGGACCGTGCGTGATGTTATAATTGACTCGCTAGGAGCGTGTCTTGCATGGATTTCCATAAAAAAATTATTACCAAAAAGCCCGAAGAAACTGCGCGCGTGGGTGAAGACCTGGCTCGCTATCTAGGGGATAGAGGAGGACCTCATATAGTATGCCTCTACGGGCAGCTAGGGAGCGGCAAGACTACCTTCACGCAGGGGTTTGCCCGCGGTTTAAGAATACCCACTCGCCTGCTTTCCCCCACTTTTATTATTGTGCGACGTTACCAAATACCTAAGAAAGATTTCCACTTGTATCACGTGGACTTATACCGGTTGCAAACTGTCTCCGAACTGGAAGGACTCGGCCTTCCGGAGATATTTGCAGATTTAGCCTCGTACACGGTTGTCGAATGGGCCGAGCGCCTGGGAGGTCTTATGCCACAAGAGCGTATCGATATCCTATTCACGACCGAGCAGGATGACTCACACACAATTACCATCAAAAATAATTCTTAATTTGAAATTTGAAATTTAAAATTAAAAATTAATTAAAAATTGAAAATTATGAATATTTATATTCAAAAAGCGATTGAAGTATTAAATATCGGCGGTATCATAATCTTTCCGACGGATACGGCATTTGGTATAGGGTGCAGGATAGATAATCATGCGGCGGTTGACCGTTTATTTGAAATCCGGCGGCGGCCAGCCGGGCAAGCAATGCCGGTATTGGTTGGTAATATAGAAATGTCTCTCACATACTATCTCGACCCGTCAGATGTTGTGCGACGTCTTATGAAAGAATATTGGCCCGGGGCGTTGACGATTGTTGCTCCGTGCAAAACAAACTTAATCGACTCCCCTATCCGTGGGGGCAGAAAAACTATTGGGCTTCGGATGCCTAACCATCCGGCGATTCTTAAAATCATTGAAGAAGCGGGTGTACCGATTTTAGGTCCATCCGCAAACTTTCACGGCGATCCCACCCCCTACTCGACCGCGGACCTCACCCCCGAACTTGTCAAACTTGTTGATTACGTTGTGCCTGGGAAGTGTTCTGTAAAACAAGCATCGACTGTGGTAGACTGCAGCGTAACTCCGTACAAAATTATCCGTCAGGGGGCGATTATATTGAAATAAATATGTCAGTCATTTTATGTATCGATACAGCGGCAATCAATACGGCGAAGATTGCGCTGGAGATTGATGGGAAACGGTTTGAGAAAGTCAGCGAATCAAAAGTTCTAAAGTCTCAAATGGTGCTGCCGATGATCGAAGAAATACTGGCAGAACATACATTAAAGATCACGGACATCGCCGCCATTATGGTTGCCACCGGACCCGGATCGTTTACCGGCCTTCGGGTAGGCGCGACCGTTGCCAACGCACTTGGATATTTACTGGATATACCGGTGAACGGGGAAAAAACGCTTGCCATACCAACTTACTGATTCTATGATAGATACATGAGTCTTGTTACAAGCCTGAGACACTTTTTCATTCCCCATCAAACCAATAATCACAGGGCCAAAGCTTTGCATGTGGACATGCTTCTTGCGTATGTGCTTCTGTTTGCCCTTTTTAACTTAGGAATCCGCGCGGCGCATAAAGTTATGCCGGATATTCTGGGATATGCCACGGATATTAACGTCCAGCAGCTTTTGGCCGACACGAATGCCAAGCGGCAGGAAGCCGGACTTTCTCCCGTTACCCTTAACAATACGCTTTCCGTGGCTGCAGCCAATAAGGCAGCGGACATGTTTGTAAAAAATTATTGGGCACATAACAGTCCCGCAGGAGCGACTCCGTGGGATTTCATAACAGGGGCCGGCTACCACTATACAGTTGCCGGGGAAAATCTGGCCAAAAACTTTTCTACCAGTGGCGGTGTGGTGGATGCGTGGATGG
Organism: Candidatus Gottesmanbacteria bacterium; assembly: GCA_026396845.1. Lineage (GTDB taxonomy): Bacteria > Patescibacteriota > Microgenomatia > UBA10105 > UBA927 > XYB1-FULL-47-11. Next base: position 104 of record JAPLWC010000032.1, on the reverse strand, counting down.
CTTCGCCTTCCCACCGTGAGAATTTACTCAAGGCCGGGTATCGTGATGTGGGACTTGCCGTCGTCAACGGAACACTTGCCGGTGAAGAAACGACGCTTGTGGTG
>JAPLWC010000100.1 GCA_026396845.1 Candidatus Gottesmanbacteria bacterium | reverse complement strand
GGTTAAGAGTGACACCTCAAAAAACCACACCATGTCCACGCGATCGAATATGTTGGGAACGGTTCTGGGTTTCCTTTGCATGATCCGTTCATGTTTCGGCGTGAGCGCAAGCGCTATGGCAGGCATTCCGTCAGTGACGAGGTTTATGTAGAGAAGCTGTAGAGGGGTGAGGATGAGCGGCCAGCCCAATAACATACCCACCACGACTGCCAGGATTTCTCCGATGTTGCACCCCACGAGGTACTTAATTGCGGCCTTGATATTGTCAAAAATAGTCCTGCCTTCTTCAACCGCAGTCACGAGTGTTGCATAATTGTCATCGGTCAGGATCATGTCCGATGCCTCCTTGGCAACATCCGTTCCCGTGATACCCATGGCGACTCCCACATCTGCCTGTTTGATGGCAGGTGCGTCATTGACCCCGTCGCCGGTTACGGCCACAACATGACCCATGCGCTGTAAGAGTTGGACGATACGCAATTTTTGATCCGGTGTCGTCCGCGCAAATATCCGGATAACAGGGAGCCGCCCGATAGCCTGTTGGTCGGAAAGTTGGGCAAACTGGGCTCCGGTAATTACTTCATCGCCTTTTTGCAGAAGCCCGATTTTGGCGCCGATGGCACGGGCGGTCAGTTCATTGTCTCCGGTGATCATAATGGTTTTTATTCCTGCAGCCTGAGCGACAGCGATGGCGTCTTTCACTTCCTCGCGTGCCGGGTCGGCGATCCCGACAAATCCGATAAACGTCAAATCACCCTCCGCGTCCTGCCGGGACTTCGGCACGTTACGAACGGTTTTTTGAGCCAGTGCGATAACGCGTAGTCCCTCCCGGGCATATTCCTGAAATGATTGTTCAATGGTTTCTTTTTCCCTGGTCGTCAGGCGGCCACACATTGCCAGGACGGATTCCGGTGCGCCTTTGGTGTATATTGTGAGCGTTCCGTCGTTTTTCCACACCACGCTCATCATCTTTAGTGTCGGGTCAAAGGCGAATTCTTCAACGATTGAGCCGTTCAGTTTCAGCTGTCCGGCATCCACCCCTTTATCTGCCGCCAACAGAAGCAGTGCTCCTTCGGTGGTATCTCCCAATACGTCATGGGAGGAGTGGTCTTCTTTATAGACGAGACTTGCGTTATTACACAGCACTCCGGTGACAAGAAGGTCATGCATGGTGCGATCCGTCTTTGCGTGCGTCCATATTTTGACGACCCGCATTTCATTTTTCGTGAGCGTCCCGGTTTTGTCCGTCGCAATAATCGTTATACTGCCCAATGCTTCTATCGAAGACAGTTTGCGAAGTATGGCTTTTTTTCTGGCCATCCTTTGCATACCGACAGCCAGCGTAATGGTGATGACGGCCGGCAGCCCCTCGGGTACGGCGGCAACGGCAAGACTGATACTGGTGAGAATCATCTCAATAAGGGGCTGGTGTGAGAAATATCCGATGAAGAACACAATAGCGCTTGCTCCGATAGCCAGTCCGCCTAACTGTTTGCCTAATAGAGCTAATTTTTTTTGCAGAGGAGTCTCTTCTTCTGCGATAGTAGCCAGCGAAGCGGCAATAGTGCCGAATTTTGTCTGCATACCCGTAGTTTCGACAAGTGCTTTGGCTCTGCCTTTAACAATTATCGTTCCCAAAAAAATATGTTTCTTATCCTCGTCCCGGGTATTTTTTTCGACCGGCATGGACTCACCGGTGAGTGACGCTTCATTTGCCTCAAGATGAAGACTCTCAAAAAGCATGCAATCCGCCGGGATTTTATCACCCTCTTCAAGGATTACTACGTCTCCGGGAACCAACAGCCGGCTATCCATTTTATGTTCCGCGCCGTTTCGTATAACCCGTACGGATGAAACGGTCATTTTTTTGAGGGCCGCGATTGCTTTCTCCGCTTTGTATTCCTGGACGAATCCTAATATTCCGTTCAGTATGACAATAAGTAAAATGAATATCCCATCAAGGAGATCGCCGAAAAACAACGAGGCGGCTGCCGCAGCCATCAATAGAACAATCAGAAGACTGGTAAATTGGGTAAGAAAAATCTGCAAGGGCGTAGTCCGCGGCCGGTCGACAATTTCATTAGGTCCGTTCTGTATAAAGCGTTTTTCTGCTTCGTGATCCGACAATCCGACCGGTTTCATAGGTACAAGTATACTAAGTTTTACGTCACGTGTCGTGATACAATTCACGATAATGAGACAGAAACCTGATAAAGACACTCTGCGGAAACTATATGTATCGCTTCGCCGTATAATACCGGCGGCGGAGCGGATGAAAGCTGATCAGAAAATTACCGATAGCGTGATGGCACGAACCGAATGGAAAAAAGCGGAAATAATCTGTCTCTATATGTCTACACCGGATGAGGTGGATACCAAGCCGCTTTTGGCTGCGGCACTGAATGCAGGAAAAACCATCGTTTTTCCGAGAGTTGAAAACGGACAATTAGTCCTGCACCGGATTATATCGGTTACGGATTTTACCCGCGGTGTATATCAAATCCTTGAACCTAAAAAATCGACACCAATTGTTGATGCCGCATCCGTTGACCTTTTTATCGTTCCGGGTATTGTGTTTGACCGGGAGGGGAACCGGCTGGGCCACGGGAAGGGATATTATGACAGATTACTGAAGGGAATTGATGCGCCGAAAATCGGCCTCGCGTATGCCATGCAAATGGTTGCACAAGTTGCCCATACATCGTATGATGTTCCGATGACGATGGTCGTGACGGAAAAATGAAAACCCACACACATCCCGAATATCAATATCTTGATCTCATGGCTGATATCATGAAGCACGGCAAATGGAAAGTCAGCCACTCAACCGGAGTAAAATTAAAAAGCGTCTTCGGCCGCATTTGCCGGTATGATCTTTCAAAGGGGTTGCCGGTTCTTACGACGAAAAAAGTTTTTACCCGCGGCATCATCCATGAACTCCTGTGGTTTTTGTCTGGGGAATCAAACATTAAATATTTATTGGATAACAACGTGCATATCTGGGATGAGTGGGCATACAAAAAATACCAATGGGCAGTGAAAGACGGAAAAGCAAAATTATTATCGTATGAGCATTTTATGGAAGAAATGAAAAATGAAAAATTTCTCAAGAAATGGGGAGAACTGGGGCCGGTGTACGGAGTGCAGTGGAGAAAATGGTCCGTCTCGCCCGGCGCGAGCCGAGGCGGGCCGGTCAATCATACGCGGACAGTGGATCAGCTTGGGTGGGCGATTGAGAAAATTAAAAAATATCCGATGAAAAAACATTATATTATTTCTGCCTGGAACGCCGGGTGCATTTATGAAATGTCCGGCTCCCACAGCGCCAGCATGGTGATTGCCCCGTGCCACACGATGTTTCACATCAACATCACTGGGGATAAATTATCCTTACTGTTGTATCAGAGAAGCGCAGATTTATTTTTAGGCGTGCCGTTTAATATCGCGTCGTACGCTTTACTTACCATGATGCTCGCACAGGTGACGGGATATAAGTCCGGCGAATTTGTTCACGTATTCGGTGACGTGCATATTTATGAAAACCACTTGAAACAGTGTCGCGAACAGCTCAAGCGTTCGCCCCGACCATTCCCTAAGATGATCATTAATCCGAAAGTGAAAAACATTGATGATTTTAAATTTGAAGATTTTGAACTGGTGGGCTACAACCCGCATCCGCCGATTAAGGGGGATATTACGGTCGTCGGAGGATTTTAATGCTTTCGATTATTGCAGTTATCGGCAAGAATAGAGAATTAGGAAAAGATAACGATCTTATTTGGAATCTCCCGGGCGACCTCAAACGGTTCCGCCGGATTACCAGCGGCCATCCGGTGATCATGGGACGGAAAACTTTCCAATCCATCGGACATCCATTGCCCAACAGAGTTAATTTTGTTATCTCTCGTGATCAATCCTTCACCGCAGAAGGAATTACAGTCATCTCCTCACTTGATGAAGCGATTGAGAAAGCAAAATCCGCGCAGGGGGCAGAAGAAATATTTATCATCGGCGGTGG
>JAPLWC010000043.1 GCA_026396845.1 Candidatus Gottesmanbacteria bacterium | reverse complement strand
GAAAGATGCGGTCCTAAAAATCGTGACCCATACACAACATCGACCTGCGGATTGTCAAAAGGCGCTAAAAGCACCGGATAATCCATCGGGCTATATTCCAGATCTGCATCTTGAATAAGGACAACATCACCTGTGGTTTTTTTAAATCCAATGCTTAAGGCGCTCCCTTTTCCTTCGTTTTTTTCTTTATACAAAACATTAACTTTTTTCTCCCATTGTTTCAAAACTGATTTTGTCCGGTCTTTTGATCCGTCGTCGACCACTATTATTTCCTTTGACCAGCCAGGTATAGTCACTTCTTCAATACGCCGGAGAATTTCTGCAATAGTATTTTGTTCGTTATAAACGGGCACGATAACGGAAAGTTTTTTCACATCAGGATCCTTTCATACGAGGCAATGGTCTCCGAGGCAACTCTTTTCCAGGTAAACTGTTTTACCCATTCAAATTGACGCATCGCCTGAGCTCGTCTGTCAACGGTGAGCATTTTCGTTATACCCATAAGAATGGCCTCAGGTTTTGGTGACACCTGCATCGCCGGCCCTGCTATCTCCTTTAAACTCGAGGTGTTTGTACTGACAACCGGGCAACCGCACGCCATTGCCTCCAAAACAGGTAAACCGAATCCCTCATAGTAAGAAGGTTGTACGTAAACCGCAGCCGAAGAGTAGACGCCCGAAAGATCCTCAAGAGGTACGTTTCCGGGAAATATTACCACATGTTTCAAATCATGCTCAAGAATAAACTGATTGATTTCCTGCGTTTCCGGAAGTGTATTATCGCCAAACGCGCCGCCTACAAGAACTAATTTAAATTGCAATAATTCTTTGTGCTTGCGCAGGGCTGCAAAGGCATGCAATAATCCAATCACATTTTTATTCCAATTGACGTCTCCTACAAAAAGAACATATTGTTTTGACAGAGAATACTTCCTGCGTATGCCGTCAAGAATCGATTGATTCGTTACAGGGCGGTACGCCGGGTCAGGTGCCAAATAAACCGTATCGATAATTTCCTTTTTAACGCCGGCGACCCGCGCAATATCGTTTTTTGAAGAGAGTGAGTCGGCGATAATCCGGCTCGCTCGGCGAAGCGATAATTTCTGTACCTGCCATTTGATGGCACCCCGCACGCCTGCCGGAAATTTGTACGGGAACACCATCGGAATAAGGTCGTGAACCGTTACCACGGTCGGCTTCCGTTTCACCAGAGGCAATGTTAAAAAAAACGGGTCAAAATACGGAAAATGCACGATGTCTGCATCCGCCGGTACAAATTGCTTGCCCGTAAAATAAAGGTATGTATGTCGGTTTTCGTATTTTTCCAGTGCATCAATGAGGTTCTTCGTATACACACCTACTCCCCGCGCTTTGTGGGCGGATTCCAGAGGAGTTATGTCAATAGCTATCTTCATTGTAAAGAAGTATACCCTAAAATGGCGAATACAGCCACGCTTACGATCGAAATGATAGTCCCTGTCATCCGTACCGGGGTATCCGAAAACCGAACGCGAATGGCGTGAGATCCCTGTGGTACGGACATCCGGATGATGCCGTCCTTACGGTAATTGATGGGAACCTCTTTCCCGTCAACGGACGCTATCCATCCGGGAAAATATAGCGTGTTCACCGTAACATTTCCGTCTTTATCCATAAATACGGTAAACTCTTTATCAAGATATTTGGACTGCGATTGTGCGATCATTTTCCCGTTGGTTACCGCAACCGGTGATGCCGGACGCGTCTCTTTCCAACCGGTCCATATGGTTGAAAAACTGTTCCCCAAGGATGATGTGCCGTCGGTAAAGTTCAACCGTGACATATAGTATGACTCGCTGCGCGGCGCATACAGGACGGGACGTGCATAGGACGAAGCCACGGCAACCGCCATTACGGCCAGTAAAAGACCCCACAATGGGCGTTTTAGGCTATACGTCCACATAGCAGCGCTGAAACCTGCTATAGGGATGACAAATGAGAGTAATCTCCAAGGGTATTGCACCAGCTGAAGAGGGGTTATAAGCTCCCATATAAACGCGGAAACCGGCAACATGAGCATAATGCATAAACCTATAGTAAACAAAAAATATATAAATAATTTCTTATGCGCACTTTTAGGTTTACGGAGGGATGCCCAAATTGCTGCCGCTATTGCCATGACGGGTACTATCCCTATTTGCGTGGACATTGTAGTACCGAACCTGCCTGTGCCCGAAAATTCAGTCCCCCAAGAAGGCATCAGGAGCTGGAACACCTGAATGAAATGTTCCCGGAAGTTGACGGTATTAAGCCCGACGACGTATTTAGATTCGATAAGTGCGGGTAACCAGAAAAATGCAGAGGCACTGATCCCGCCCAGCATCCATAGGGCCCCTTTTTTATTCCGGATCAGTGTAACCCCAAGTAAAAACGGCGTATAAAGCATTGCCATGATGTTGTGAGAAAGAATGAGGAACCCATACGCAAGGGCAAACCAAAATAACTTTTTCTTTTCCAGCAGGTAAAAACATAAAAGTAAAAATGCAGTCGCCCAAACCTCACCTATCGATCCCCGCACATACATATCGACGAATAGATACGGGACAAAGGCGGCAACGACTGCTCCCACCGCGGCCGGAACGGCACCAAACAGGGTTAGTAGCCAGAAATACGACGCGGCAGTGATGGCAATATACCCCAACCCCATACTCATCTGGAACGCGTACACGGCATCGTGAGTAAATACTCTCACCAGTGATCCTACGTAATTGGGCAGAGGGTAATGGTAGTTAAATATCGGGATTCCATACCCGCTGTTCATGTCCGGAGCCCATCTTGGCACTAGGTATCCGGCTCCTAACATCCGGGAAAATTCAACAATGCGGATAATATGATATTCCCCGTCGTGTGTCGGGATATACGACCTTCCAAAAAGCGGCATCACTGCGTATATCGCACCCGCTATCGCAATAAAGGCCGAAATCCACAACATTTTACTTTTCATACATTGATTTTCGCAGACGCTTGAAGGCAAAAAACAGTAAATAGAATGCAACCGGGAGTACGGTGAGAAGGACTCTAAAGATCGGACCCGGCCCTTCATAATACCCCATCCACATATACGGAAGAGCCCGAAGCTCAAGAGCAAAAGATAACACAATGGTGAATCCGAAAATGTAACGGTGGTTCTTAAGCGGCAACAAGGAGGCCGTCGCAATGAGCCATACGGCATACCATGGATACAATTCTTCGCGGATCGGGGCAACGATAAAAAATACTGCCGCCAAAAATATATAGGCATATATGAGTATTCGCTCAAAAGAAACACGCCGGAAAAGCACCAGCGGCGCGAGTGCCACAGTTGCCCCTTTCACGAGCCACGAGGCAATAAGAAGAATAAACCCGCCGATTTTTTGCGTAAAACGTTTCCGGGACCACAGGAATAACCCGAACAGCGCAAACGCCATCATATATATATCGTTATGACCGTTCATGATGACTTCAATAAGAACCAGAGGATTCAAAGCAAAAAAGATAACGTTTGTCAGGTTCTTTGTCATACGCCAAATGAAATAACTAAAGCTCACATATACTGCCGCATTTAAAAGTTTGAATGCTATCACGGTAAGCCAAACGCTACCTCCTCCCGCGTAATGCGGTATCGCAGTAATAAGGATCCACACCGGCCCATACAGTGCCACCTTATTTGCCGCCCTGGTAAATGCAAGATTGGGTTCGTTAGGTATTTCTATCGGCATGACAATATACGGGTTTTCATGATACTGGTACGTCACTTTCGCGGTCATGATGTAATTAAAAAGGTCATACGTGAGCGCAGGGTAAGAAAACGCCAAAATAACGGATGATGCCGCCAGTACGACACATATGTGTTTCCATGACGCAAATATCTTTGCGCCATGTTTGAGAAATATTCCATAGCAGGCAAATAATCCGATAAGTATTGCGAAAAACAATATCATGGCAATCGGTCGTTGATGGTAGGCAAGGTTCTTGAGCGGTTCCTGAAGACGGAGAAATAATTGATTCGTGGATAATACAAGATTCGGATCAACAAATCCGTACGAAAACACTCCGAGAATACATATGGTCGCAAAAAATAATAGTAATACTATAGACACCATGATTATAGGGATGCTGTCTCACTGGCAATATGTTGTCGCTCAACAACTGATGTTTTCAGCATTTCGCCTAAAGGCAATTCTGTCGGCTTGGACTTCTCCGGTGACCACATGAATTGATTGGGAGTTGAAATAAGAAGTTCCGCTAATAATTGTGCATGTTTTTCGGCTGCGTCAGAAATTAAACGTTCCAATTCACTCACGTTCACGCCTTCTTTTTTTGCTCCCGCAACGTAGGCGGGCAATTGCATGAATTCTTTATCTGATCGGCGGAGCGCATCAGTCCCGAGCAGGTATTGTTTATATTCCATGAGCGTTTTTGCTTCGATTAAATACTTATCCGATAACGCGAGGTGATATTTTATCTGAGCAATGTTTCCGCGAGACCAGTAGAATTTAAGCCGGTCCAATATGCGGCTCACCTTATACATACAGTTCCCCGGCATGTACGACGGGTACGGCATAACGTACTCCGCAAAAACACTTCGCGGAAGTACTAAGAAATAAGTTATAAGTACTAATAAAAAACAAGTTTTCTTCATAATTGAACAAACTTTTTGTAGGTAATCGGAAAATGCAGAGCAGACCAATAGGCAAATACGAGCCCATACCACCCGTCCATAAACCCCTTATGCCGGATAAACAAAGAAAGGAATGTTATTTTTGGTTTAATAACATTGTAGAGAAACCATGTCCACGCGTTTTTTTGAACTCCGTTTTTTTTCATCTGGTGCGCCTCAAGTGTTGTATAGGTATCAGCCTTCCTCCAATAGTCTTCGCGGGTCCGGTAGGAAATGTGATCCATCGGCTCTGTAAGGTACCCTGATTTTCCGACAGCCTCAATTTGTTCATGTACGCTTTTGGCGGGAAAATGAGCATACCCGCGCCTCACGAGCCGCATGACGTAATCCGGATATTGCCCGCCCTTACGCATCCAGTGTCCCCAAAAATAATTCCTGCGCGGGATAAAGTAACCGTTGATATCGGATTTGCCGGAATTGACAACGGACAGTATTTCATTTTGTAATGCCGGTGTAATCCTCTCATCGGCATCAAGCTGCAATATCCATTCCCCCGAACAGGCATCCAGTGCCTTTTGCTTATTTATGTGAAACATCGCGGGATTATCGGTTTCAATAATGCGGGAGGTAAATTTGCGGGCGATGGCAACAGTCGCGTCAACGGATCCCCCGTCGACCACAATTATCTCATCGGCAAATGCGGCAACCGAGGCGAGGCATGCTTCAAGATTTTTCTCCTCATTAAATACTGCGATTGCCACCGAAAGTTTTATGTTCTTTTTCGCCATAGTGTAACTGCTAAACCCGACACTCCGATTATAACAAGAGCCGCGAGTGAAATCCTCTCGGCAACCGTCCGCATTTTGGTATTTTCAAATGCCACAACAACCGAATGATTTCCCGAAGCCACCCGAAACGTTATAAGACCGCGGTAATCCGGATCCTGAAACTCTACGCCGGTGGGAATTCCGTCTATATAAACCCGCCATTGGGGAAAATACAGTGTGTTTTCTACAATTCTGGAAGGTTTCATTACGTTGATGGTGTATTGGTGTCTGGTCGTCGTACGCTTTCCGACGCTGATGTGTGCCTCGCCTGAAATTACCTGTATGGGGCTGGCCGCCGTGTGTTCCATAAACCGTACCGACCAGACAGGACTGCTTTCTCCGGTATCAGTAGTACTTAAATATATTCCTGAGTAAAAAGACTCATCGTGCATGACATACGCTTTCGGATGCCACATCGGTGTTGTGACAATAATAATCAAAAGACATAACGCGGTCATAATATACGGCCCGGTTTTTTTATGTTTCAGAAGTTCACCAGCCGCTATTCCACCCATTACCGCCGAAGCAAAAACCGAAACCGAAAGGAAACGCCAGGGAAACTGAAATTTCTGTAACGCCGTGACAGCAAGCCAGATAGGACGCGACCAGGATGTCATAATAAAAAAGGAGATAAATAAAATACCTAAAGAAGATAATAGGACGACACGTATTTTCGTAAACATTGTTTTCCATATCACGGCAACTGCACTGACAACTCCTGCCCATTGCATGATCCCGAGCGATTTAGTCAATGAGTCCCCCTGACCGTAGTTCCATGGCGAATAAATAAACCAGCTCCATGGGACAAATCGCCCCGAAGCTTCCCCTGACGTGACAATATCCCGAAGCGTATATTTTCCTTCAAAATACGCGGGTATCCAGAAAAAGGCGGATAGTCCGAAACCCAAAAGAGTAAATAGTAAAAAGTACATAGTGAATAGTAATTTATTTTTAGACTCGAAAATCAATACGTAGAGTGCATACAAGACTATAATCGGAAGAAACATGAGTGCAATGGCATTGTGTGAAAGAATGAGTGCGGCAAGAGCAAAAGAAAACAAAATATATTTACGTTTATAGAGGAAAAATAAAATGAGCGGCGGAAAAATAAACGCGACATGCTCCCCTATTGCTCCCCGGACGTATAAATCCACGAAACGGTAGGGTGCAAACACATACAAAAGTGCCCCTGCGATACCGGCGTTTTTCCCAAACGCCGTCTTCATCCACAGATACATAGTCAGAGCGCTGGCAACGAGACCCAACCCGAACACCATTTTCGTACTGTCTACCAGTGAAACACCTACCCAATGAAACAGAGATGCCATGTATGAAGGAAGCGGATACAAAAACATAAGGATCGGATGCCCGTATCCCCAATTGAGAGAACCCGCCCAACGCGGGATAACATTGCCTTCCGTCAGTGACCGGTAAAAATTTGCAATCCGGGCCACGTGATCTACGCCGTCGTGAGTTACCGGGAGTCCTGGCACCAAAAGCGCCCACAGCGGCAAAGCAGCAAGTACAATGATCCAAAAAACCGGCGACGTCAGTATCTTTCTCATATAGGAAACTCCCGTTTCTGCACTATATGGCCGGTCGGCAGAGTCGTCGTTTGTAAAATCTTACCGCCGACAATAACGGTCTCCAACCATCCTTTGTATGTCCACGGCTTAGAATTATCCGGCTCAATGATTAAATACACGAGTCCCTTTTTCTCATTTCCCGGCACATACCCATAGGTATCTCTTCCGTAGGTTTTAAAAAGGTAATCATAGGGATACGTATAGATCGGTGCCATAAAGGTAAATTCAGAAAATGGTTTTCCGTTTGCATCACGATATATATAATCGATCGCAATTTTCTTACCTTTAATTTTTTCTACTCCTCCTAAATCGTTCAAATCATACCTGTAATCCATAACAACTCTTTTATACGACGAGAGCGTCATAGAAATCATAAAAATGCCCAATATAACGGCTGCTGCCTGGTACCATATCCCTGTGCGCAATTTAGATATACATATCGCCGCTGCATAGGCAAAAACGTACATATATGCAAAATGGGCGTGAATCAAATAATAATCCCAAACCGTATTGTTTAAAAATAACAACACGAAATATGAAATGCTCAACGTAAGGAGCAGAAAAGAAAAAAAATTGCGTTTGGCAGTAGTTTTGGCAGTTTTAGAAAAAACTACTGTGGATATAAGTAAACTTATGCATAATGCTTTATATATCCATACCGGCAAGATGCCTCCGTCAATACTAAAGGAATTTATTGCGTTATTAATAAAGCTTTGCACATGGTCGGTAAGACGCGCCAAGGAAAAACCGGCGGAACCGGAAGCCCAGGAAATACCATAATGCCACAACGACCCAACTGCCTGCCATCCGTGCCGCATTTCAAACACCAGAGCCGGACTAAAAGCGATCATAAGGGCAACAAAAGAATAGAGATAGGTACGCAGATCTTTTATCTTATAAATAACGGGAAGTGATACACACAGCGCTATAACAAGCGGAACCGCGATAGCTAATTCAAAATGATAGATTAAACCGGCAACGAATATCGCAAGCGGGGCGTAGAGCCTGGGCTTTACGCCGATACAATAGGCAAAATAGAATACCAACACGATAAAAAAAGAGGTGGGGTGGGAATTCCATATAAACCGCGACTGCGATGCGATAAGAGGCGAAACGCCGACAAGAAATAACGTTATGAGAGCGGCAATCCGTCCGAACATTTTATTAACGGTAACGTACGAAAGAATTAAAGCTCCTAATCCGAACAGAAACATAAGCACCATTCCGCCGTACGGGTCCCCGTGGAATAGAGCATACATCAGTGCGATGAGGTAATAATATCCCGGTCCGTGAAAAATATTACTAATTCCGGCGCTCCCTGCACCGATCTCTGCCCCGATTAACGTCAGCTTATGAGTGACCGCGATGGTATATGCCGCCAGATAATCCCTGCCCTGATCAAATCCGAATAAATAATTGCCATTGATTATCTCAATTATCCGAAGAAGTATTCCCCACATTGTTAGTATAACGAGAAGCGGGAATGATAAGGTATGTAAAATTCTAGACTGTTTTTTCATAACGCTATTCCCTATCAGTGATGTTGATAGCGGGTGAACCGTCCAGATATGTAATATTTGCCTTTGGTCCGTGCACAATTTCATCAGGAGTTCCGATATAAAGCGTCGTTCCGTCTCTTATCTCGTTCGGCCAGTCAATTTTTCTGAATTCATATGTCTTAAAATGATTGTATTTCTCATCAAAACTTCCTGATATGGACCCTCCTTGGGCAAGATATTTTCGGGGGTCGTACCTGCTGTAAAATAAGAAGAAAATATACGGTTGTTCCAAATCAGTTGATACAACGATTTTTTTGTATTCTGCACTATGCGCTTCGGCATACTCTACTGCCTGTTTATACCCGTACTGCCAATATTTCGAATACTCTACATTCATATGCGCAAAATACATATGCACATAATAGATAAACATGGTTACTATGACCCCCGCTAATACGACCTTACAGAGTATTTCTAAAATCGGTTTATAGTTCTTCATATATCCGTACACGGACAATACGCCGACAGCAGAAAATACCTGAAAAGAAGGTAAAAAAACTAGCGTCCGGATAGCATGAGGCACCTGTGTTGTCGGCGAGGCAGCTATCGGTGCCAGTGCAAACCATCCGATAAAAAACGTAGCTGACGGATTTTTCACTCTCAACAATCGATAGATGCCGATTAATATAAACGGCAGTTCCCAAAGGTAGAGTAATCCCATCCCCGGAGCGTGGTGACGTTCGTCATCTCCGGTAATAAATAACCATTTAGGAGAAAAATGAATGAGATACCCCCTGATTATGGTTTTGGCAAATTCAACCCGTCGGTTGTCAAATATTTCTCCTAATAGATCAGTATGGTTTTTATCATATTCCAACTTTTTTATATTTACTGCTAATAACTGCGTCTGTTCACGGAAAGAACTTGTCCCCTGCAGTCTCATTAAAGCATTCTTATTGAAAAGCACCGGTATAAGAGGCAACAGTACGATAATACCTGCAACTATAGCAATCGCTACGGATTTTTTATTCTCCAGTAAGTGTTTTCTGTATATAACGGATATAAAGAGAACCAGACCGGGAACAAATATCCGTTCGCTGTGATATGCATATAAAGCAAGTGCAAAAAGTATCGAACCTACAAATAGTCCCCGTCGGGTATAAATTCCCCGTAGGAAAAAATATGCTGCCCAAATATTAAATGTTAACCCGACATTTGCTTCAAATGCAACCCGGGAAAACTGTATGTGCCACGGCGAAATGGCCATAAATAAAGAAGATAAAATCGGCAAAGCGTCTGCGATCTTAGGCCCAACTCCCATTATCGTTTCTCCTTTATTGTTCCGGGAGTGACGAACTAATAATCCGACTAATACATACGTTCCTAAAACAGCCAATACTCCGAATATCGCGGACGGTAAACGTACCGAAAAAACGGTAAGTCCAAAGACGGCAATCGACGGAACCGCCAAATATACATACAACGGAGGCTTATAATCATCGAATGACCGAAAGGTTAAAGGTAAAAAAGATCCATACTCGTCACGGCCGGTCTTTAATATAGAGTACGCGTTATACCCCAGAGATGCTTCATCCCAGTCAGGACTAACCGGCACCGAACCCAACTGCCAAAATCGAAGAAGTATCGCGAGTAGTAAAATTCCCGTAATTATAATAACTGAATATAATCGTTTCATACGGAATTATTTTTCAAATATCGTTAACACCGGCTCACCGTCTAAGAGCGAAATTGTCTGTAGTACTCTTGCAGTCGTTGGTACCTGATTGGAAGGGAAAATATACAGTGATGAATTATCAAGAACTTCAGGTGCAACATCGGCAAAAACATACATACCAAATCCATTAACATGATAAAACCCCGCAGCGTCAAAATATGATGATTTGCTTTTTTGGAAAGTTCCCGGATCATACTTCGTATAGAATAACGTATACATATATGCCCTGCCGATCGATTCGCTTAGGTATATTGTTTTATATTTGCTCCCGTTAGCGTTCACATAAGACAGAGCCTGTTTGTACCCGTATTGCCACTCGTTCGAATACAACCTCGGGTAATGTACGTAATAATTATGAAGGTAGTAACCAACACTTAAAAGATATCCGCCGCAGACAAGAATTGTTATCAATATCTTCCGTTGCTTAATTATCGTATAAAAGAACATCACAAGCCCCAGTGCGATAAACAAATGCCACGCAGGGAGTGAATTAAGAATACGAAGCGCGTGTGGGGTTTCACGGGCGGTTGCTGCAGGAATAATTGCCGCCAACAGCCAATATGACACCAGCATTGCTTCACCCGGAAAATACGCAAACATACAATAGGCGCCGATTAGTAAAAACGGTAAATCGATTAGATATAACTCCCCGACGTCCTGGGTTGAAAATTTCGGATTTCCGTCTCCCTTAATAAATAAAAAATCCGATGTAAAGTGATCAAAATAATGCGTTAAAAAACTACGCGCATACCCGACGCGTCGGTTGTCCAATATTTCAGAAAGTAACGAATGATTATCATAAGCGATCCGGTCATTCGCAGTCTTAACGATGCTCAAATCGGTAAAAATATTTACTTCGACGAATCGAAGCTGTGCCTCTTTAGATACTAAATGAGGCAGTATCGGTAATAACGCCACTACGGCGATAATCGCGCCCAGCGCCACGTATCTTTTTGCATTCATCATGCTTTTCCTACAATACGCGACAAGCCCGAGACCCATGAACGGTACAAAAAACCGTGTACTGTTGAACGTGTAAACGCCGGCGACAAACGGCAGCCATGTCCACAGCCATATACGCGGATGTTTCCTTGCAATAAGCGCAAAATATACCCCCAGTACCACAAAGAACAACCCAATATTTGCTTCAAATCCCGCACGGGAAAGATTTATGTGCCACGGCGATATGGCAACAGATAGGGATGTTATAAGGGCAATTGTTTTCTTACGTTCGGATTTCTGGAAAAGCTCAAGGGTAACGAAATACAAAAGCACAACCGCTCCTGTTCCGAATATCACGGATGGTAACCGAACGGCAAGCTCACTTAAACCGAATAATGCGACAAACGGAACCGTTATATAAATGGATAGAGGAGGTTTGTAATCTCCGTATGCCGCGAATGCATCCAGCGGTAAAAATTTACCATGCTCGTCACGACCGGTTTTGAGAATACTATACGCGTTGTATCCGATTGAAACCTCATCCCAGGACAAAGACGGCGGTACCTTCGTCACGTTATACGTACGAAGTAGAAACGCGAATACAACTATGCAAATAACAAGTAATTTTTTCATAGAGTACTCTTCTCGATCAGATAGTAAGCATTCAGAGTATTTTTGTATTTTATAGTTTTTATAATTACATCGTTTTTCTCAAGCGAACATTCCGCTTTATCAACGTACAGAATTCTTGCCTCTTTCAATGCCTGAATATTGGGGTTCAAAATCTTCGACGGACACGCATCTGTCACAAATAGGAAGTTCCGGTACCACGCATTGTCTGTATCACGCGGTGACCCTTCCTTCTGATATGTTGCCGGGTCGATAGGCCAGAAGAAAAGCATATCTTCCAGTATTTTTTGGCTCACGATAATATCGTATGAAGAAGAATACCCTTTTAGAGCAATTGCCAGTTCTTTATCCGGACCGTTCCTGTAAATAGGGTTATGTATGGGTTGATGGACAAAAAGCCGTTCGAGATAGATACTTTCATTAAGAAGAAATAGGGCGGTGATACACACAATCAAAAACATCCGGTACCGGCGGCTAGTCGCGTCGTATGCCGCCAATATGCCTGTCGCCGTTAAAAGATATATCGGTATAACCGCCCAAATGAACCGGTGAATATTGGGAGTTTCCCCGCTTGTAAAGCTAAGTGCAAATGGCACCATAAGCACCCATAAAATGGCCATTATGCCATAGGAATATTTTTTTCGGAATACCGTATAAATACCGATAAGTAAAAACGGTAAATCGATGAGCAGCAATACTCCGCTATCGGGAACTTGTTCGCGTTGTGGCTCGGTAGCCTGCCGAAAAAGAAAATTATAACTCAGGTAGCTTGCGAAGTTATCGATGAGATACTGGCCGTATGCGGTTACTTTGTTGTGAAACGCCCGTGTTATAAGAAGTGGTTCTTTCATCGCTCCGTCTTCCCGTATTTTCTCCTCGAGAGGTAATTGAACATCTCTTGTCGAAAAAATGCTTACCTGTCCGAGCCGGGTGCCCGCGCTCGTTACAACGATACCTGCTACCGTAAGGGAAAATATACAAAAAAGTATTATGGTTGTTGCGCGAACGCTTATATTCCATGAATTCCAATATCTCACTCCAAGTAAAACGAGAAATGGCATAACAAACAACTGATCGTTGGAATACGTAAAAAACCCTATATAAAGACTTCCCACGGCAGCAAGAAGATGCCATATGCGTTTGTGTTCCGTCCAAAGCAAAAATAAATAGAATCCGAGATAAAAAAAGAATACACCTACTAACGGATCACTCTGCACCCGGGAGAGAAGAAGTCCTAAAGGAGAAATGACGGCAAGCGCCATGGAAAGAATGGCTAATCGATAATTTTTTGAGATCTGGTACACGATTGCGAACGTTAATACGGTAAACAGAACTCCGAACACTGCAGACGGAGCACGGACTGACCATTCATTCAACCCTGCAGTGGCAATAAATGGAATTGTGAGATATGCGTATATGGCTCCTTTATAATCTCCGAACGATCGATAAATGAGCGGAAACGGTTTGCCGTATTCATCTTTTCCGGTCCTTAAGAGTGAATAGGCATTATACCCATAGTCAGTCTCATCCGCATGAAAACCTTCAGGGATGGAAGACAAACGGTAGAATCTGATAAAAAATGAAAACAGGAGCAATAGTACAAATACAGTCTTGTATAACTTCATACGAATGCCAGTGTAAAATACTCGCGCTATGGAGTATTATATCGTAAAGATATTTGGTATCCTAATGAGTCATGAATAAAGGAATTATTATACTATTATTTTTCTTTAGCCTTATTCTTGCCGTCTTGATACTGCTTCCATATTCCGTCAACATTTCTCATAGCGTCCCTAACGTAATTGACCCGTTGTTTTATGCGTGGAACCTGTCCTACAACGCAGACGCTATGTTGAAGGGGATGAGTGCGTCCCTGAATACGAACATCTTTTTCCCGCTTACCAATACGCTTGCCTATTCGGATACCTTATGGGCACAAAGTATCATTACCACCCCGGTTATGTGGATAACACATAACCCAATACTCGCCGAAAACATAGCTATTATCCTGTCGTTCCCGTTATCCGCAATTTTTATGTATCTTCTGGCCTTCTATCTGACCGGCAGCCCCGTCGCGTCTTTTGCGGCCGGAATATTTTATGCGTTTTCATATCCCCGACTTTCCCAAATCGGCCATCTCCCCGTAATAAGCAGCCAATGGCTCCCCCTCTACCTGCTATATCTTTTTAAATTCTTAGACGCCGGAAAACGGAAATATTTTATCCTTTTATGCATCTGGTACGTATTTTCTACAGCCTCAAGTATTTATTTCGGCGTATTTCTGCTGCCTATAACCGCTCTCGTAATCATTACGGACACCGTCAAACGTATACGGAACCACACCCTTTCTGAATATAGAAAGAGGTTGACAGCCGCGTTACCTCTCGTTTTTCCTTTTTTGATAATCTTGGGAATTGTGCTGTTTCCGTATATCCGCCTTAAAGTTGAATATCCGCAAATAAAACGAAGTATAGATGATGTCACGGAGTTACGGGCAACGCTCGCGGATTATATAAGCGTTCTTCCGACCAGTCTTATCGCCTTTCTCCCGTTTCCCAAACATATAAATGAACACGTCCTTTATCCGACGCTGACGGTAATGGTACTGTCTCTTGTCGGCATTATTACATTCGTAAAACGCAACCGATATATAATCGGGTCGTTCTTACTTATAGTCGTATCCTCATGTATGCTTTCGCTGGGCAACGAACAATCGTTTTCCGTCGGATCATTCTCAACGGGAACGATAAAGCTGCCGTACTATTATCTTTACAACCTGTTCCCCATATTTCAAATCGTCAGGGTGCCCGCGCGTTTCAGTATATTCATCGCACTATCTTTGAGCGTACTCGCCGCGCTGGGGATTGATACCGTTATGAAAAAAACCACGTCCAGATGGATCGTTTGTTTACTTCTGCTTCCTTTTCTTATTGAAGTCTGGCAGGTGCAGACTCCATTTGTCCCGGTACCGTCGGAAAATTCCGTTCCGAAGGTCTATACATGGATCCGCGGGCAGCCGGAGCCAATGATATTGGCGGAATTACCACTATCACTGTTTTATCACGGGAAACTTATGAAAGATCAGCTATATACGTCCTACGAAACACTTCAGCAATCTGACGTATATGCCCTGGAAACGTATAGGGTGTATTTTTCCGCGTTTCACAAAAAAAGGATGCTGAACGGGTACAGCGGTTTTCTGCCCGATGCATATAACAGAATGGGAGAAACGCTCGAAAACTTTCCCTCGGAATATTCCCTGACTGCTTTACAAAACATTGGCATTACGCATGTCGTTGTGCATATCTGGCAATATGATACCGATAAGAAAGTAAACATAATGAACGCGCTCACTTCATCACCCCTGTTAACCCCTATGTATTCCGATGATAAGGATTTTGTGTATGCGATTAATAAAAAATAAACATGAAACGATTCATACAGTTAATTAAAAACCCGTATGTTATTCTCTCCTTCATTACCTTATTTTTCTTTTGGACTGTATTAATCAAAGGGTATGTTCCGTTCCCCGGCGATTTACTTCTTTCCGAGTATAATCCCTGGAGACATACATCGTACTTCGGGTACAATCCCGGATCCATCACGAATAAATCCCAGTATTTTGACACAATATCTGTATGTATGTATCTGTATGCCAAAAAAATCGGAATCTCCACGGTAGGATCTTTGTTTGCTGCAGTAATACTTGCTTACTCTTCATATATGACCGATTGGCTGGAATTCGGAGTTGTCGGGCATACACTGGCCTGGTTTCCGCTGATGCTGTACGCTCTGGAAAATTTGCGGTCAAACGTAAAAATAAAACATATTATTGTCCTTACTCTGGCAATATCAGCATCCTTATTTGCCGGATATCCGATGGATTTTCTGTTCTATTTCAGTTTTGCCATCCTCTACTGGATATATATCGCATATGTAGACTCCAAAACGAAAAAACTACCGTATAGTTCTATCGTTATCCGCGCATTGCCATGCTTTGCATTCTCTTTACTTATCGGGAGTATTCAACTCTTTCCTGCTATAGCATACTTCCTTAAGTCAGCAAGAACCGCAATACCGTACGAATTTTTCATTAATAATATGTTGGTTCAACCGTATCAGCTTGTCATGACACTGATACCTGATTTTTTCGGAAACCCCGTCACAAAAAATTACTGGCTTACAACATCATATGTAAGCCTGACGTTATCCTTTGGAATTGCCTCTCTGCTGCTTGCATCTGTATTCATCTTCAACCTGCGTAAAAAAGATCATGTATTTCATCATCGTGAAATCCTCTTTATTGCCTGTCTTTTGATCATATATATACTCATAGTAAGAACCCCTCTCACCGAGTTGTTGTATAAAATTAATATTCCTCTCTTTTCTACAGGCTCCCCGACCCGTCTGTTAACCGTTGGTATATTTATATGGAGCATTCTAGCGGGACGTGGTTTAGATTTGTATCTGAAAAACAAAGAAAACTTATATATGCTTCTCCCCGTGACCCTTGCATTTGCCGCCGCCTGGGCAGGAATACTTTTCGTTCCTAAAACCTACCAATTGGCAACCATCCGTAATACTGTATATTCTTCCGGAATTTTCATCATTGTGTTGGCCTTATTAATTCTCGGGTATAAAAAGGTAAACTTGAAAAAATTAATTGTGGTACTTATCATCCTTATTACAATTTTGGAACGGTTTGTTGCATTTCAGAAATTTAATCCGTTTATACCAAAGACATGGATATATCCTGCTTCGGACGTTTTAACGCACCTTCAATCCATATCCGGAATCAACAGATTTTACGGGTACGGGACTGCCAAAATTGAATCAAATATAGGTACCTTCTATCAGTTGTACTCAACGGACGGATACGGCGCTATAAATTATGCTTTCTATAACGGATTTATTCGTTCATCTGAAAACGGTACTATAGTAAAAAAATTCACTACTGTTAATCGAAGTGTTGCAGAAATTGCCCCGGGATATGGCAAAAAGGATCTGCCTGGTAATCCATACCGTCTGAGAATATTGGACGCGCTGGGTGTAAAATATGTCCTTGACAGAGTAGAAAACCCGCAAGATAATGCCACCTTCCCTCAGGATCGGTTCAAACGTATCTGGGACAATACTGACGGATGGGTTATCTACGAAAACGCTTATGCGGCTCCGAGATACTTTCTAACAGATAACATAAACTATTACAGTACAGACAAGGAATTTGAGAATATATTTTTTGATCCGAAATTTAATCCGAGAGACTCGATACTGTTAGAAAAACGTGTTGAACCGCATATACATGTTCTTCCGTCCAGAAACAAACACGTTGATCTTATAAGCT
Organism: Candidatus Gottesmanbacteria bacterium; assembly: GCA_026396845.1. Classification (GTDB taxonomy): domain Bacteria; phylum Patescibacteriota; class Microgenomatia; order UBA10105; family UBA927; genus XYB1-FULL-47-11. The sequence goes on along the minus strand of JAPLWC010000043.1, from coordinate 4,989 downwards.
ATAAAGCTAACACTATAATATTCCGAACCAATTCCGACACGCCGCAGATTCTGTATATCTCTGATACCTATGATAACGGGTGGAAATCATTTATAGATGATAAACAGGTTGAAACGTTAAAAGCTAACTATGCATTACGGGCGGTATATGTTCCGCAGGGGGCACACACGATTGTCATGAACTATGCCCCGGACGAATTCACGCTGGGAGTGATTGTGACGTGTACGGGTCTCGTGTCATTTATCATCTATCTTCTGCGATCACGACGAACGATGCAATACCCTTAACGATACGGTGCGGCGAGCTCATCAAAACGCATCACTGACGCCTGTGTAGACTCAATAAAATCATCAAATACACTCTTAGGTATATTCGTCGTAACAATTTTTAATACTCTCGTATCATAATTTTGATAAAATGTTTGTATAAAAGAAGCTGATGTCGTGCCTCCTATAAGCGAACTGGGCACGTCAAATATATAATTAATCTGATTTTGTTTAAGTTCCGCCGCGACCTCGATAATATTATTTGATGTAAAAATTGTCGATACGACGTATTTTCTTCGTGCAACTTCACCGGGTGGTGCTTTAAACCAATATAAGAATTGTTCCCCGGAAAAATACATAGGTCTGTCAAGTAACATACTAAATACCGGTCCTTGCGTATCAAACTTAAAATAGCGTGGGGTTATCAGGAATACATCGGTCAGGTTTGTACCGTTTCTGACCGCAGTCGCAGCGCTAAGTATATTTTTTGAAATTGAAAAGCTCCGTTTATTTATAAGATCAGAAATATTCCTGTATGTCCTATATATTGGTCTCGGGATCGTCATCAAAATAATAATAACCGCAACAATAATTCCAATATATCTGGATCTCTTTTCAACCGCATAATTTATTACCAGAGCCGCATACAGAGAAGAAAAAATAAATACAGAAACAAGAAAATTAAATGTATTAGATTCTCCCGTGTCCTGGTTAAATAAAAAACCGAGGAGAAAACTCGTTACGAACGCCGGTAGTAAAAAAATGTGAACTTCAAGCGGCAGTTGTTTTAATGTTTTTTTAGTATTTAATAGTGCTATTGTCTTCGTTCCGAACGTTGCAACGATATATATTGCCGTGAATAGGATATTAAAACACATGACCTGTACCCATTTATGATCTGCCTCATATATGATTCGCGCCTGTTCCAACCGTAACAGATTCAACCAGGGTTGAACGATAAAATTCTGTGCTCTCCAAAAGCCGAGGTAATACAACCCACCTGCCCCGGTATTTGTCAGTACATATATCGGGAGAACTATTGCCACGGTCATGAAACCGATAATTGCAGCCGTTTTTGATTTATGTTTCATTGCATCAAACAGAGCGATACTCAATAAACCGACATACATAAAAAATGCTACATATATTTTCATGCCTGTTATACTGGCAAAAAGAAGCGACGTAGCAATAACTAGTGTGAGGGTGGGTTTTTTACGGACGTAAAATAATAAAATCATGGCAGCCACTCCGACCATCACCGCCATTGCCCTCGGATAGTTGGCCAGAAATCCAGCGCCATCTTCGAGCGAACTCATCGAGAATATCGGAGCACTCCGGGTAAATGCAATTAACCAATATATTGCATCACTGCCGAAGTAAAAGAAAAAAACCGTCCAAGACGCCAGGTTTTTCGATCCGCCAAGACTCCATATCAATGAGATAAGCAGTATGCCGGTCAACAGTGATACCAACACGGTAGAATATTGAAATTGGGTTTGAAATACCGGAAGACCGAATATACGGGACGTCTCTCCAATGATAATATTTGACCAGTAATGATAATTTTTAAACAATTCACCCGTCATCCCCGGATTCTCAGGCGGTATCGCGCGGATTACTTCCCTTGATAATGATCCATACAGAAAATTGTCGTTCGCATTTCCGCAGCAATAGTATGCATTCCCTTTAAGTGTCACACCGGTAAACCATATAGTCGAAAGCTGCATCAACGACCCTGTTAAAATAATCGCCCACGTCTTCCAATTCAGTTTAAACTGCGTTGATGGCGTAAGAGCTTTCTTTTTCCGTTGTCCCAGAAGCCATATCAGGAAACACGCAAGCAAATATATATACGTTCCATATCGCATGTGAAGATATCCGAAAAGGTATCCCTGACAGGCGAATAACACCATACCGAGAGTCACTGAAAGTGAAATTTTAAATATTCTCGGAATGGTTACTTGGCGGAGAAAAAGTGACCCCGGTATATAATAGGCAATAAACACTGCTATAAAATAATAGAGGAACTGCAACCAAAATAACGGGTCAGACAGAGAAAATGTAGGCATATACGTTTCTATGTGTCAGATACCAAGTATGATACTATCATGTCTAATGTATAAGTCCCACTATTTATTATAAGCGGTATGAACCTGGGTCTTCTCAAAAATCATAAAATATTCATAATTGTTGTACTGTTGGCTTCTCTTTTACGGTTTTTATATCTCGATAAAATTCCTACCGCGGTTGGCGGCGACGAGCTACATTATATACTCACCGCCAAATCCGTATTCCTGACGGGATATGATACAAGCGGAACATGGAATCCTTTATCAGTCTTCCTGTTCCGTTACCCGCCGGGCGAACAACTTGTTGCGGCAGAGCTTCCCTATTTTTTACATATTCCGTTCAGCGGACCATTCTCCCTCTCTCTATTTACTGCCAAACTGCCGTTTGCCTTATTGAGTGTCGGCATCGTTGTTCTGCTTTATCTTATCGCAAAAGAACTTTTTGGTTCCCTTGTAGGTGAGGCAACAGGGTTGGTTGCGGCAATTAATCCATGGTTTATCGTCTTGGGGAGAACAGCGTATGAGGCAACTCCGTCAATATTTTTTTATCTGTTAGCTCTCTATATGCTGTTACGGGCAAGAAAGTGGACTATCTTTTTCTGTCTTGTACCTCTTCTTCTCGCGTTCTATTCCTATATTGCCACGAAACTGATTTTTCTACCGTTTGTCGCAATCGCTTCATTTCTTGCATATCATAAACAGAATCACAAATACCGTCTTCACTATGTAGCACTCTGTCTCATAAGCATAGGTATAGTTTTGGCTTATATACTGGTATTAAAAACATCTTCGAACGGATCACGATTGGGAGAACTGTTTTTACCCAATTCTCCAACTGTCATTTCGCAGGTAAACGATACGCGGAAAAACGCAATGCAATCACCACTTCTTACACTGACTGTCAATAAATACACAGTGTACATTCAATTGATTACAGGGAAACTGTTCCGTATCTTTTCACCATCCTATCTGTTTATCGAGGGAGACCAAATCTTTTTAGCCGGTCAAAGTTTCTTTTATGGTATTGACTTCATATTTATGGTTGTTGGCGGATTAGCACTCTATGCAAAAAAACGACTGTATTTTATCTTGCTGTCTCTTTTTGTTCTCTTCGGATCGTTCCCGCATTTGTTTCACCAAACGAGCGGTGATTATTCCCTTCATCTGGCCTTGATGTTTCCGTTTTTAACTCTATTCATCGGTATAGGAATCTCGGAATTGATTAATTCCGTACCTAAAAAATTCAAAAACATCGGAATTGCCATATGTTTCCTCATATACACAGCGAGTGTCGTCATTTTTTTATCAAAATACTTCCTACAAATTCCGCTGTACGGAAAAGGGGACTTCCCAATGCGCACACTCTCGCGATATCTGACTCTCTCAAAAAAACAACTCCTCCCAATAACGTTGTATTCTATAGTCGGCGGGGACACGTTAGAGAAATATTTATTCTATACTAATGACATAACAAAAAATACTATTCCTATTCTTAAACATTTGAACACAACACGCTCGTTCGAATTTAACGGTATACAGTTCGCGGCCTGTGATACCAACATTAAAACGACTCCGCAGAATACCGTCATCATCTCCGATTACAGGTGCAACATGCATCTTGAGGAACCAAACATTCAGCTCTCACGCTTAGATGACGGGGGGACGCTATATAAAATATTTAATGATACTGTTTGCGGCTCTTATGCACTTAAACGATATCCAGGCGGAATACAAATTAAGGATTTTAATATTGAACGTTTGGACGAAGAACGGTTTTGCCAAACCTATATCACCCGCTATTAAATTAATTAGCTATTTTCCAATTATTCAGCACTTAGTACATAGGCGCTCTTTCCTGAGGGATATGTTATAGTAACCAGCCGTTCAGCCCCGGGAAGAATTTCTGACGGGGTCCCGACGTACAAGATACGTGAAGGTACCGGTGTTCTTGTTGTCATAAATTTGTGAAATTCATATTTATCAAATGCGTTTCCTTCTTCATCGAATTTACCCGATTTCGTTCCCCCATAAGAGAGGTATTTTGCAGGGTCGTATCGTAAGTAATATAAAAAGAAAATATATGGTTGATCAAGAGATGTTGAAACAATAACTTTGTCAAACTTACTCTGCATCTCACGAACGGCCTGCGCTACTTGTTCATGCCCGTACTGCCACTCCTCTGCGTAATCTATCGGTCCATGAATATAATACTGATGAAGATAGTAACCAAAATTTAGAATAATAATCAGAATTCCGGCTCCCAACATAAGTTTATCCATCGTTTTTCTTTTTGCAATATACCGGGCATATATCTCCCAAAGTCCTATTGCAACGAATATTTGCACTGAAGGTAAAAAAATCATCGCACGTACAGGATGGGGTAACATCTGAGTCGGTGCAGAAGCAACGGGCGCAAACAAAAACCATAAAAACAAAACTATTTTTCCCTTCCCTTTCATATTCGCCGCCGTATGTATGCCGTAAAGTAAAACCGGCAATTCCCATATGTATAAGAGTCCTACACCCGGAGCGTGATATTTCCCCTGAACGATCTCGGAAACAAAAAAGTTCGGGCTGTAATGATCCAAATAGCCTTTTAGGACAATCTCCGCGTTCATCAGGCGCTGATTGTGAAAAATATTTGAAAACGGAAT
>JAPLWC010000025.1 GCA_026396845.1 Candidatus Gottesmanbacteria bacterium | reverse complement strand
GATGTGAGCAGGTAGCAGTACCACGGGCAAATTAAATAGAAGGGGTAATAGCGACATGCCTGCGATAGGAATATGCACCGCCAGGATATACCCCATGGCCTGAGCGAGATTGTCAAATATTCTCCGCCCCAAGCGTACCGCCGCGACGATTGAAGAAAAATCATCGTTTAACAAAACCAAGGATGCAGCCTCACGCGCCACATCGGTTCCGCGGTCTCCCATGGCAATCCCGATGTGTGCGGATTTTAACGCCGGCGCATCATTCACGCCGTCTCCGGTCATGGCGACGATTTCACCGTTAGCCTTGAGGGCATTGACAATTGCCAGTTTTTGCTCCGGCATGACTCTGGCAAACACATTGGTGGTTTTGATCCGTTCCCGCAACACCCGTTGATCCATCGTTGCCAGCTGGTCACCCGTTATATACGTTTCGGGATTATTAATACCGATTTTTTTTGCAATGAACTGTGCGGTGCCGGGATAATCTCCCGTGATCACAATGACCCGTATGCCGGCATCGTACGCTTCCCGAACAGATTGTGATGCAGTGGACCGGTGCGGGTCGATAAACCCCAGGAGCCCGACAAACTCAAAAATATAGTCATGTTGATTTTTGGGCAGAGCGCCCTTGGCGTAGACGGCTTTTGCCACCCCCAATACCCGTAATCCCTTGTCGGACATTTCCGTCACCCGTTTAAGGATTTCCTCACGTTTCCTGGACGTAACATGGCATAAGTCGAGAATTGCTTCCGGAGCACCTTTGGAGGCAACACTATACTCTTTTTTGTTTGACATCTGCCACACATGGGAAAATGCCAGGAATTCTTTTGACAGCGGATATTCTTTCACCAATTTCCAATTGCCGTGTAAGTGTTGGGTATGTGTGAGGTACAAACCCCCATTTTTTTTAAGCTCCGTTTCAATAGGATCAAACGGGTCTTTTTCGCTTGCCAGTATTCCATACTCCAACAGCGGATGAAATTTTTCAGGGAGATCTGTCGAGGCAAAATCGCTGACTTCATAAAATGATCCTTCGGTGAAGAGACTGGTTAACTTCATTTTATTGAGCGTCAACGTGCCGGTTTTGTCAGTACAAAGGACTGTCGCCGCACCGAGCGTCTCTATGGCGGCGGGACGCCGGGTCAAAACTTTCCTTTTGGAAATCCGCCACGCCCCGAGCGTCAAAAATATAATGAGAACGACAGGGAACTCCTCGGGGAGCATGGCCATACTTAGAGTCAAACCCGCCAGTAACCCTTGGATGAAATTACCTTTCACGAACGCGTAGATAAGGACGAGGAGACTGCAAAGACTAATGCCGATAATGGTCATGGAGCGTACTATTGCAGCTGTCTCTTTTTGAAGAAGCGTCGGTTCCTCTTTGATGGACCTCAGACTTTTGCCGATTTTTCCTATTTCCGTAGAGAGACCGGTTCCGTATACTTTAGCGATACCCCGGCCGCTGACTATCAACGAACTGGAATAGACGAACGGCAGATCGTCGCCTCCGGGTCGTTCGTGTTTGGTTTTTCCGTCCCATTCGGTTTTGCGGACCGGGACAGATTCACCGGTGAGGAGAGATTCATCAACAGAAAGATTTTCGCAGGACAATACGCATGCATCAGCCGGAATCCTGTCTCCCTCGCGGATCACAACGATGTCGCCTGCTACTACCTCGCGGCCGGGAATACGGAGCTGTTTTCCGTCCCGGACGACCAGAGCTCTCGGACTGGATAAATTTTTGAGTGCCTCAAGAGTTTTTTCCGTTTTTTTCTCCTGGTAAAACGTAATCGCAATCACGACTACGACAAAAGACAAAAGCATGAATGCGTCCCGCGGTTCACCTAAGAAAAAATAAATCGCGCCGCATCCCAACAGCAGTAGCAGCATCGGTTCGGATAGAACCCGCGCCAGCAGTGCGAAGCTGCTTTGCGATTTTTGAGAGGGCAACTCGTTATATCCGTCAGCCGCGAGTTTCAAAGCGGCTTCATGTTCAGTTAGGCCGGTCATATTAGTTATAAATATATACTGGCGTGCCGACTGAGGCAAACGAATAGACTTCTTCAGAAGCGCCGGGCGCAAGCGCGATACAGCCGCCGGTACTCGGTGTCCCCAAGCGTTGGTCGCGGATCACGGGTTTCCCGTCTGCAGTGAGCGCATACGGCTGTTCATGGATGCCGAAGTATGCATGCAGTTTATCGCTATAGGAAAATCCCAACCACCAAGGCTACTTTGTTGAGAATGGTAAACTGGCCGACCGGCGTCGGATAGTCCAAACCGGTAGAGACTTTATATGTTTGATACACGTTTCCATTCTCAAACAAATACATTTTTTGTTGCGAGATATCGACCTCGATGTATTTGCCGGCAACGGAGCCATCAGTGTTGGGGCCATCGTCCGGCCTGGTTGATACGGCGCCGATGACGAGACCCGCGTAGCGAAGCTGTATTGCTTTGAGAAAATCATTTTGTACGTTTTGGGTAACGATATTGTCACGGATGGGGATTCCGGATGCATGAAGCCGGCCCGTCAGCACGCGGTTGAGTACCGTTGGATTTACAGAGATTGAAACACGGAGTGTCCCGGGGCTAATCGTTATGTTGGTGGCGGCTCGGATATCTTCTTCTTTCAGTTCCACCGCCTGGGTAGAGCCTCCCATGTCCAGATACACCATGATGGGTTGGGAAAATATACTGCCTAGTTTTTGGTTGACATCGGTCACCTGGTTAATTGTTTCATTGGTAACTTTGTTAAGCTGTGGATAGATGGGGTGGGTATAGTCGCCGAAATGGGTGGTGATGAGGGTTAGTAAACTATTTTTATCAAACCGATATGCCTCGCTGGTACCCGTCACCATGATTGATTTAGTTTCCGGATCCACAGAAACGCTGTCCGGTGAGTCGCCGAAATTAAAGGTCATGTCGCTCACGAATTGGTCAAACGCCTGGGTAAATACGACGGGCGCGGGGATCGTATTTTTTGTAAATAGCGATCGGATGAAGTACATACTATTGACGGGAAAAAATTTTCTGTTCGGGCTAAATACGTCACTTAACGCCCGGTTTTCATCCACCACGACACCGAGCTGGTTATACGTGTATTGGTATGTGCGGTCTTTTACCTGAATTTTCGGCAGCACCGCTTGCTGTGTATTGAGTATGGTCCTGATTTGTCCCGCGGTTTTTCCGGATACATTCGTGGATCCGATAAAGGTGTTGGGATAGGTGAATATATTGCTGTAGAGTAGAAACAATAAAAGAATATTTATACAGAATAAGCCCAAGATCGCCCTGTTTCTCCGGCGT
>JAPLWC010000027.1 GCA_026396845.1 Candidatus Gottesmanbacteria bacterium | reverse complement strand
GTTGGACCATATCCTCCGCCACCTACAGTTCCGGTTCCGCCGGTAGCACCGGTCGGACCGGCATTACCATTATCCCCGGCAGTTCCGGTTGCCCCTGTTGAGCCTGTGGGACCGCCTGCGCCTGCACCTCCTTGAGTTCCTGTGGCTCCGGTTGAACCGGTGGGACCATTGGCTCCAGTTGCTCCTGTACTACCCGTTGAACCGGTCGGTCCGGCAACACCGGTAGCACCCGTACTCCCGGTTGAGCCGGTGGGACCTCCTGTTCCGGTGGCTCCGGTTGCCCCGGTCGTTCCCGTAGGCCCGTTGGCTCCCGTGGCGCCGGTAGATCCGGTCGAGCCGGTGGGGCCGTTTCCTCCGGTGGCGCCGGTAGATCCGGTTGAACCTGTGGGGCCTTCGCCACCACCAGCAGTTCCTGTTCCACCGGTAGCACCGGTTGGACCTAACGTACCATTACCCCCGGTTGCACCGGTTGAACCGGTTGAACCTGTGGGGCCATTGGTTCCGGTTGCTCCGGTTGACCCAGTGGGACCATTGGTTCCGGTTGCGCCGGTTGAGCCTGTAGATCCCGTGGGGCCATTAGCTCCGGTGGCGCCGGTTGATCCGGTTGTACCTGTGGGACCTGCGGCCCCTCCCCCGCCGACACTACCTGTCGCTCCTGTTGAGCCTGTGGGACCATTTCCTCCTGTGACGCCGGTACTGCCGGTTGCTCCCGTGGGACCCTGCACACCGGTTGCCCCGGTTGAACCCGTACTCCCGGTTGGTCCGGCAGCTCCGGTGGCTCCGGTTGCGCCTGTGCGTCCGGTTGGCCCATTGGCTCCGGTAGCACCGGTTGGACCACCAACACCGGTTGAACCCGTTGAGCCTGAGGGGCCCGCAGCACCGGTTGCCCCCGTTGATCCCGTACTCCCGGTGGGTCCGGCAGCTCCGGTGGCTCCGGTTGCGCCTGTACTTCCGGTTGGGCCATTGGCTCCGGTAGCTCCGGTTGCGCCTGTTGATCCTGTGGGACCGCCGGCTCCGGTTGCACCTGTTGGCCCGGCAGCACCGGTTGCACCGGTACTCCCGGTTGAACCCGTGGGGCCTACTTCACCATTTGAACCCGCGGCACCGGTAGCTCCAGTCGAACCTGTGGGGCCGCCGCCGCCTCCGGCTCCCGCTTCACCGGTTGCGCCGGTCGGGCCTACGCCAGTTGCACCTGTTGGCCCGTTTGTCCCGGCAGCTCCTGCAGCTCCTGCGGTTCCTGACGCCCCGGCCGCACCTGCGGAACCGGCCGTACCGGTTGCACCGGTTGCGCCGGCACCGCCGATTCCCGAAATATTCCCGCCCTGAGCAACAAGTTGGGTAATCAGTTGGGTTAACCCTCCCTCAACACTGGTAAACTGCGGAAGAAGTTGTGCTAAATTAACGTTCGCCGCCACAGCGACTCCTGGCGCTGAAACCAGGCGGACGGTGCCGTCATCCGTATTTCTCTGGGCAACGATGGCACTGGAGACCACGCCGCCCGGTTGAACACCCAATGATCCCTCAGTGCTATTGACATCCGTCGTGACGCCCAATACATTGACGTTGCCATCTCCGAGTATGTCGAAATACAATTTGAGTACTTCCCGCTGCGTTAGTAACGTGGCCGGATCAGACGAGGTCAATGCCGGTGTGGCCGTCAACTGCGATATTTGGCCCCGCGGCGATACATACCCTGTTACCTGCTTTTTATCGGCATATTCAAACAAACGAAACTCGCCAACCAGCGCCCCGTCGCGGACGGTCGCATCGCGGAATTCTACCGGCAACACCGTTTCATCCGGCAATTGTATGCCTCCGATGCGCGGATAGGTGATGATCGCCGTTTCCCGCCCCCCTTTTTTAGTCATAAACAGGACGGAGTTATCCGCTTGCTGCATCATGGTGCCGTAATCCCCGTTCGGATAATGCAAAAGTACGTCCCCGTCAAAATGACCATCCGTAAGCACGCTCTGATCGACAATCGCATAGGAAAATGACCCGTCCGTTCGGGCAACGACCACGAGAAACGGCCCGGAAAAATCGCTCTTGGCAAACACATCTGCCGTCAAACTGGACACCGGCTCAGGAACGTTCTTTTGCGGCGGCCTCAGGTCCGGGGAAGTTATTTTCATCGGGATTTGCACTCCACTGCGGACAAACGCAACGCCTATGGCCACCAGGATGGTAATAAACAGCAATGCAAAGACGGAAACAGCGCCTGCTTGTGCTTGTATGAAGTGGTATGAACCAGTACTATTTTTAGTACAAACTGGTAAAAACTTGTAATTTCTTGTTTTGAAAGCCGACAAAAGCCGCCCTAATAAAATGACAAGACCCCGCCAAAGGCGGGGAATCGTTTGATCTCCGGCAGCGGGGATAGCCCTCATGGACTTCCTCCGCCACGATCCGACTTAAACTTAAAGACATAGTTAAACTGAAATATGAGCGCGGAAACCACGATACAGCCGATGATAAAACCCGCGACGATGATGTTTGCCGTATTGGAAAGAGCATAGATCTTGTTAAAAGGGGCCTTCAGTGCAATCGCCCAATGGAGAGAGGAATCGATGCCCGTATACGCAATCATTGAATAAATGCCATCGTAGGTTTCTCCTTGGGCCACACCTGTCTTTCCCTGAAGGCCCAACAGTGCAGGATCGTTCGGCTCCGTATCCGTACCGATCAGTGAGGGCGTCGGATGTATGATCCGTTTTCCATGGCTGTCCAGAACCACGACATATTCTCCGCGATCCGCAGCCGCGATCTTTTGCAGGCGGGCGCTGATGGCAGTGAGATCCAAAGATGCGGCGAGTACTCCGGAAAATTGCTTATCAGCGGTGAGAAGCGGCGCTGAGATCGTAACGACTTTCTGGTGTGATTTGTCCGCAAGCGCTTCAAAAATATCGGAAACATAGAGCTTGCCGGTGTCGCGTGACTGGATAAAGTAATCGCGGAACGATAAATCCGTCTGGTCAAATGTTCCGAATGGGTACATGAAAATCCCTGTGCCGTTCTTATCTATGAAGACGATCCGGCGGATACTGTCACTGCTGTCGAATATGATGCGGCTCAAATCCGTGAGGGACGTCATATTCTTCTCACTCACCGCGGCAATGAGAGTCGGATTTGTGGAGGCGGTTGTTACGGTGGATTTAACGCTCCCGATATCGGTTTCCATCGCCGTACGGGCAAAATCCACTTTCTGGGCATCTTCCCGATTGACGATGGCAACGACGTTAAGCTGGCAGACGTAGATGACCATAATACCTATAAGGATCACTGCCGTAAGCGCTCCGAGCATGCCGATAGCAAGGGTATGTGCTTTTTTGTTCCCGCTCATAGAGAGATCTCTCCATGACGGCAGATACATGCACGTGAGGGCGATGATCATGAAATAGAACGCACAGGACCAGAACTGATTTTGTGCAAATAAATATCCCAGAAAGAAATACACACCCGCCGCCGCATACGAACAAACCAAGAAAAGCACCTTATTCCTGTACATTCCCAGCCAAAGAAGTATGATAAATCCGAAACTGAGACACGATAACCCTATCGCCATGACTACTGGCGTCACATTCAGTGCGTTGACCAACGCTGCCACGTGGGAATCCGTGGGCGCGGCAAATGCCACGATGGGCGCCACAGCAGCCAAAAGTGTAAGATACAGGACAAACGGTAGAATTCTCCCTAAACGGACGAATATCGTGAGGGCGATGACTACTGTCAGTGTCCCGTAGATCCCCACGGCATCGATGTCCCGCGTCATCGCCAAAAATATCGTCAGGGCTGTGAACCCCACTGCCAGGACGCCGTGGAATACTCCGTGCCATGTCTTATGAGCGCCATGGGTGAAATTGGTGAGGAGTATCCCTATTCCCCCGCCGACAAGGAGAATCCGTATCGCCTGTATCATTGGCATGACTGACTGGATATGGAGGACATCAAATGTCTGGTTAAAAAGAAACAGCGCAACACCGGATATGATCGCCCCGACACCGATAAACCAGTCAAAGATATTTGCGCTCACGAGGTGGGCCCGGCCGAATATCGAAAGAAAAAACGGCGGAGCACCTTCATGCGGTGTAATAATTCCCGAATCCGGCGCCATCAATGTGCCGGTCATGGGGACACTATTGCCTGTTTGTTTACCGTTGGTAGCTTGACCCTTGGAAATGAGCAGTAACCGATTCAATTCAGTCTGCGGAATGCGGAATCTCCCCGTACCCACCCGTATTCCTTTGATGCGTTTTTCCTTGAGAAAGGTGTAAATGCTATTGGTGCTGTACCCTAGAATATCTGCGACTTGTTTGACCGTGTATGTGGCAGCCATAGCCTCGTTTCCCCAAACTAATACAAGTTATTACAAGTTATTACTAAAAGCGTTACAAGTTTTCACAAGACTATATCTACTATGTAATAAAAAGACGCCGGTTGTCAATAGGGTAATTAATCACATCATTTGCTTATCATGTTAAATCATTTAGATTGTTTGAGTAAACCAAAGAAAAATACAATCCCGTAATTGACTTTTTGATGCGATAGTGATAAGAAAACTGTAGCATGCTTTCTTTCTCGTATACTATCTCCCTGCAACTGCGGGAAACACTTAATACAATTAACCGTCTCCGGACCCAGATACTTACCTTACCGTTGTCCCCAAAAACGGAAACAAAACTCATCTGGGAAGGAATAGCTATCCGAACCTGGGCAACACTGTCGCTTGCCGGCTATGATGTCCCCAAACACGAAGTGGCGACTATTCTCGCCAATCCGGCAAAGCCGACTCGCGCAATCACCACCATTCTCGGACTTCGAAATGCCTATGACTTCATCCACACCGAATGGCGCGCCAACCCCCGACCGGTCAGTCTGTCCGCACTGGAAACACTGTTTGGCTTCACCGACCCTACTGAATCTAAAGTGTTTCCACTCATCGAACCCTCACTTAAAGAGCTTCTGTCGTATCTCACGGCGCAGGAAGAACATCCGATCATCCAGGCTGGTATCACCCACATGCATATCCTCACTCTGCCCGAACTTCCCGAACCCGGACTCCTGGCCCGCCTGGTCCATTACCTATTTTTAGCAAAGTATGGCTTTGATATCCGCGGATACGTGACGCCGGAACGGGTTTGGCAGGGTGATACGGCGACGTATACACGGCTTATTGCCAGCTACCGCCGCGATCACACGCTCACCCAGTGGCTCGAGTATATTGCCCAATCCACGCAAAACAATCTCGAAACCATCCTCACGGATATCCAGGAATCCCGGTTCCACATCGAGTACCCGGCGGCGTTTTGGGAGCTCTCGGACCGGCAAAAGGAAATCCTCACGCTCATGGACACACCGGAGGCAACAATGACCAACCGGCAGATCCATAAACGGTTTAAAGTGTCCCAAATCACCGCTTCACGGGACCTCGCGAAGCTGACTTCGCTCGGGCTTCTCTACCCGCACGGAAGGGGCCGATCCGTGTATTATACGAAGATTTAACGCGATTATCGCTTGTAAAGTCGGGCGTATAGCGCTTTGTACTTTTTCGCGCTCACCGCCCAAGAAAAATTCTGCCGCATGCAGGTGACAGCCATGCGGGACCACTTGTTCGGATTGGTATTCCAAAGGTTAATGGCTTCTTTAAGCTTTTTTCGCAGTGCTGTACCTGAGTACTGCTCAAATACGAATCCCGTTTTACCGTCAACGACCGTATCTGCAAGCCCACCGGTTTTACGGACAATCGGTATCGTACCATATCGCATAGCTATCATCTGCGTCAACCCACAAGGCTCGAACTTCGACGGCACGACCAGTATGTCCGCGCCGGCATAAATCCGGCGCGCCAGCCGCTCATCAAACGTCGGCACAAACACAAAATGATCCGGATATTTTTTGGCGAATGCCGCGAGCGTCTGTTTAATCTTTTTCGAGCCGGTCCCCAAAATAATCACCTGCGCGCTGTCCGGCAGAAGATGCCCGAGTGCCGCAATCAGGATATTTATCCCTTTTTGACGTACCTCCAGGCGGCCGACAAATCCGATAAGCGGCATCTTGGCTATCGGAAGCTTTAACGTACGCTGGAGATATTCTTTATTTGCCTGCTTACCGGAAAGTACATCATTTTTCCCATAATGGACCGGCAGCGATTTGTCATCCCGGGGATCCCAAATGGTACCATCTATACCGTTTAAAATGCCGACCACGTCGCCGCGCCGCCTATGAAGGACCTCATTGATATGCTGCCCGTAATCGCCGGTCAAAATTTCTTTGGCATACGTCGGGGAAACCGTCGAAATAACATCCGCGTGTTCCAACCCTTCGCGAAATAATTTGATCCTTGGGCCCTTTTTGGTCGGCAACACGTGGAAGATGCGTTTGGGAAGGTTCAACGTCTTCAGTAAAGAAACCGGTGCGCTCCCCTGATACAAAAGATTATGGATGGTGAGGATGGTTTTTGTGCGTATTGACTCGAGCGTCTCCTGTTCCCGACGGAGTTTGTTGCTTTCGCCCAAGAGAAGCGGCACAAGGGCCGTATGCCAATCATGACAATGGACGATATCCAGTTTTCCACCCAGTACCTGCGGCGAAAACTCGTATAACCTGGCGATGCAACAAGAAAAAAAGGCAAACTTGGAAACAATATCGTCGCCGTGATAATCATCCAGTTTGGGATGACGGAAAAGGTAGAGCGGTACCTGTGAATTGGGAATCGTGGACTCAAAAACAAAAACCAGCTCCCGTTTGCCGTCAAAAGTAACCGCGATCTGGCCGACACAATGGACGGTTTTCAATTCTATAGCCTTGTAGTACGGCATGGCGACGGATACGTTTACCCTGAGCTTGCGAAGGGCGATCGGCAATGACCGGCTCACGTCCCCCAACCCGCCTGTTTTGTAGAGACCCGCCATTTCGCTGGTGACAAAAAGTACACGCATAGTTCCATGATACACGACCAGAGGGAAGAGTATGCAAGGAGAAAGAATTAGCACTCAATAATAAAGAGTGCTAGAGCGATATACGCGGGTTATTGGGACAAGAAAAACTACTTTTTTCCAAGTACTTTTTTGTACACGTTTTCATACCCCTCCACCATCTTCTCTATCGTAAACTTCTCCTCGACGTGTTTGCGGCAGGCGGCGCGGTCGATCTCGCCGATGCGTTTTATAGCCTCGACCAGACCCTCAACTCCCTTTGACGGATCCACGACAAATCCCGTGACGCCGTCCTTCACAATTTCCGCCACCGATCCGCGGTTGAAGGCGATAACCGGCGTGCCGCAGCTCATGGCTTCGATCATGACCAGTCCGAATGGTTCTTCCCATTGAATCGGAAATAAAAGCGCTTTTGCATGCTGATACGCGGAGATCAAATCTGCACCCTGCATCAAACTATTTACTTTTATATCTTTCCCATCCACAAATGGTTCTATTTTTTCTTTGTAAAACGAAGAGTTTTTCACACTGTCGCTCATCCACGTTGCAAACGAAAGTGGTACACGAGCAGCACGTGCCGCCTGAATTGCGATATCATGCCCTTTGACTGCGACCATCCGACCGACTGCGATCAGTCCGTTTCCGCCTGTGGCGTCAAACGGGAATTTCGTTGGATCTATGCCGTTATACACCGTGTCAATGAAATGATCGCCCAGCTGGCCGCGCTGGCTGTTACTAATTGATATATATTGATGTGTTGGGAACTGGTCAAAGAGCCATCGCTCCAGCATATTCTCTGTTGGAATGGGATCGTGGAGCGTATAGAGTGTAGGGACGTGGGTTATCTCCTGAAAAAAATGGGCAAAATACCCGAATGAGTGGAAGTTATGAATACAATCCAATTTCTTCTCTTTCGCCTCACGATATGCGCGGGCAACAAGATCAAGCTCATAATACATTTTTGTCCCATACAGAGACATTTTATCCTGAATTTCCGGTGAAATATCCTGAAATACGCGGATACGTAAATCCCGCTCAAGAAGTGTGCGGTCGCCGGGAACGAGCGTGCTTCCACGGGGATTTTCAGGTGCGCTAAACCAGGTTACATCATGCCCTTTTTTCACAAGCCCTGCAACAAGTGCCCGTGCAAGGTCTCCGGGCGCGAAAATGCGATCCTTATAGCGGGTCGCGTCCATGTAAATCGAGGGGGTGAGGATACCAATACGCATACAATTATCTTAGCACATGCAAGCGTTATCTATACACGTCCCGGTACAGTTTATCAAACCGCTCGGCAATTTTTGTCCAGGTGAACTTCTCCTCCACAAGCGCCCGTCCCCGCTCGCCCATTTTCCGCCGCAGCTCATCGTTTGCAAAGAGCTTATTGACGGCTTCTGCAATCTGGGTGCTGTTGCGGCTTCGCACAAACAAACCGGTCACTCCGTCTTTGACTGCCATCACGACCCCTCCGCGGCGGGTGACGACCACCGGAGTTTTGGCGCCCATGGCCTCAATAATCGTCAAACCCAACGGTTCATCCCACACCGCCGGCGAGACAAACACGTCCGCAAGATAAAAAAGATCCAGATATTCTTCGTATTTCCGTACAAACGGCAGCATAATGACGTTTGTTAAATTCAGCCGCTTCACCATGTCTTCCAAATGAGTGCGCTGCGGGCCGTCTCCGGCAATAATGATATGGCCGTTAATATTTTTTGCAGCCTTCACAAAATACTCCACACCCTTCTCCGTTATCAGTCGACCAGTGAAGAGTGCTACTTTTTGACCCACGAGCCCTAATTTTTGCCGAAGCTCCGGGACTTTGGGCCGCTTTGACGGGAAAAGTGACAAACGAATGCCGCCCGGGATCGTCCGGGTTTTGCTGGATAAATCGCCCCCGAACATCCGTAATAACTTTGCGCGTGTGTCGCCGGACACGACGGTAATTGCCTGTGCCGCCCGGAGCGCATCTCGCGTCCTGCGCACGTAGCGGCGGTCTTTGGCAATGGCGGCGAGACACGATCCGTGGGACGTGAGGATAATCCGTTTCCCGTAAATGGAACGGGCATACCTGGCCGCCCAGGAGTTAATCATGACGTGGTGCACATGGACGATATTCGGCTGAAATGCTTCGATTGCGCGGGATAGGCCGTCAATATTTGCCGCGTATAACTGGGCGATCTCCCTATCCGTCAATTCGCTGTATTTTTTAGCCGTCTCCAAACCGGGCCGGCCCACATAGACCGGTATCTGCGGCAGTTTCAGTTCGAAATGTTTGATGGAAGGATGAATAATTTCCGTATCAGGCCGGACAATACCGAGATCGTAGTGGTATGCCTCTGTTAAACGAAGCATAAGATACCGTACATAAGCGCCGGATCCGCCGCCGTGGAGGGGAAAGTCATAAAAAAATAGCACGCGCGGACGCGCTCCGTTTGCCATAGGCTAAGTATACTAAAATACAAATTTTTCCACAAGCAATTCTTCTTGAAACTTGCAATTAGTAATTTTTAGTATAGAATCAGCAGTATTCGAAATATTGCCCGCTAAATCAATCTATATGTCGGTTTTTGAAAAAATTAGACAAGGAAGAGAGAAATCAATTGCAAATCAGGCTGTAAAGGATTTTGTTCCTTTTGCACAAAGTGTGCTTGAACAAGGTTTTCCTGATGTATCAGCCGATTCATTTCAAAAGGCATTGTCTAGTGTTGCAGGATTACCGCCCGCATACCTTGAAAAAAGAGGGGTTACTAGCGGAACCGTTATATTAAACGAAATCACTCACATGGAACATCACAAGGACCCCGGTTATGTAAATTATCCTGTCAAAATTATGGAATATAAAAACCTTAACGGTCATGAGGTTGATGTTTGGATAATTCTTCGGCAGGATCGCTATGACGCAAGAATATTTTCCAGAGAACCACACAATACCATTGGAAACACCTACTTCCGTAAATTCAGGCAACATGGTGCGACATGGTATCCTGTTGAGCCCCCATCTCGATAGTTCCTAATATTTCTCTTTCAATACCAGCCACACAAATTCGATGAGCGCCAGTTGGCGGCGGATGCGCCAGGGCTCGAGGATCAGGCGCCAGAACCATTCGAGGCCAATATTTCTCATCCAAACCGGCGCGCGGGGAAGGCGGCCTGAAATAATATCAAGCGAGCCGCCGACGGACATGAGAATAACGCCGTGCAATTCACGGGAAAGTCGTTCTATAAAATACTCCTGCTTGGGCGGTCCTAGTGCGACGAAAACTATTTTTGTACCTTCCCGCACGATCCGGCGGGCAAGGCGATCGAAAAACAATTTCTCATTTGAATTGTGAATACTGAATACTGAATTTTGAATTTCAATCTCCGGACCGTCCTGGGCCCAAGCATCCTGTAGTAAACCATACTTTTGGCGTAAGCAATTGAGAGTATCGACTGCCAAATTGTCCCGACCGCCGATAAGTCCTATTGGGATGTGACAGTTTTCGGCCAGTTGGACCAGGTCTTCCATAAACTCAACCCCGGGGATCGGTTTTTCTGGCCCGTTTTTGGTCAAAATCTTACTTGCCCACACCA
>JAPLWC010000104.1 GCA_026396845.1 Candidatus Gottesmanbacteria bacterium | reverse complement strand
AAGCGATGGCAGAGAGTTTTGACGTCCGTGCGGATTTTGGCAAGTGTTTTATTCTTTGCCACGGATTGGCGGAATTTTTTGAGGTACTCGATGCGTTCTTCTTTCGTCCCCGGCAATTTGGACCCGGCAACTTCTGCAATCGCCGTCGCGATCCACTTTCCGATAGTCCGCATCTCTTTTTCCTTCATTCCGCGGGTTGTAATGGCCGGCGTGCCGAGACGAATACCGGACGGGTAAAACGGCGGGTTGGGGTCGTGAGGAACGCTGTTTCTGTTCACAACAATCCCCGCCGCCTCCAATGCTTCCGCGGCAACGTTCCCGATAACGCCTTGCGGCCGCAGATCCACGACCATGAGATGATTGTCCGTGCCATTGGTCGTGAGAATGAATCCCTCGTCCATAAGCGCCTGAGCGAGTACTTTCGCGTTGACGACAATTTGTTTTGCATATTTTTTAAACTCAGGCGTATTAGCTTCCTTCAACGCGACGGCAATTGCCGCAGTAATGTTATCATGCGGCCCGCCCTGGAGACCCGGAAAAACTGCTCTGTCAATTTTTTCAACCATCTCGGGGTCTTTTCTCATGCCTTCGCCAGTCACCATAATCATGGCGCCGCGCGGGCCACGGAGTGTTTTATGCGTTGTGGTCATGATGATATCCGCATACGGCACCGGCGACGGATGCACTCCTCCGACGACAAGGCCGACAATATGAGAAATGTCCGCAAGAAAGAACGCGCCGACACTGTCCGCAACCTCCCGCCACCGTTTCCAATCAAAAACCCTCGGGTACGCCGTTGTTCCGACGACGATTATGCGGGGCTTGACCTTCTTGGCAAAATCAGCAACCGTGTCCATGTTGATCGTTCCGTCCGCGTCTACGTCGTATTGCGCCGACTCAAAATATCGCCCGGAAAATGTGACACCCGGATGCCCGTGTGTAAGGTGTCCGCCAGCCGAAAGTTTTAACCCCATAATGGTGTCGTGGGCTTCAAGGAGCGCAAAATATATCGCGGAATTTGCCGGCGAACCCGAGTACGGCTGGACGTTCACATGAGGGACGCCGAAAAGTTTTTTTGCCCGCTCAATGGCAAGATTTTCGATTTCGTCAATAATGCGGTTTCCCTGATAATACCGCTTGTGCGGATAGCCCTCGGAATATTTGTTGGTAAGTACTGAGCCGATTGCTTCACGTACTGCGGCCGATGCGTAGTTTTCCGACGGGATCATCTCCAATACTTCTTTCTGGCGTTTCCCTTCCGCAGCAATGAGTTTGGCGATCTCGGGATCATCTTTGGTGAGGATC
Organism: Candidatus Gottesmanbacteria bacterium; assembly: GCA_026396845.1. Classification (GTDB taxonomy): domain Bacteria; phylum Patescibacteriota; class Microgenomatia; order UBA10105; family UBA927; genus XYB1-FULL-47-11. The sequence goes on along the minus strand of JAPLWC010000104.1, from coordinate 8,195 downwards.
ATGGGGTTATCATACGGAAAGAAAGAAAAAAGAGCAATATATGTCTTTTACGGAAGTTTAGTGATACGGATAGGTTTCCCTGTCGAATTAAATTCAATTTTGAATCCCGATGCCTGCGGCACGTACCAGTTATGGAACGAAAATTTGCGCGGTAATGGCTTGCCCTCATATCGTGTAGCAACACTCATGATGGGATCGCCGTGCGACACAATAACAAACGCCCGTCCGGTAAGTTGACGCACTTTTGTCCGGATAAAACTATCCATACGTTTATGTACGTCTTCCAACCGTTCCCCGCCTGCACGGATATACTTGGGCTGGTAAAAATCCGAATCGATTTTGTCGATAAATGCTTTCGGTTTCCCCTGAAGGGGCGTACGGATATCCAGGAGCCGGCGGTCAATAATAACCTTCGTATGAAATTTCTTTGCGATTATTTCCGCCGTTTGATATGCGCGGGTCAGCCGGCTGCTGTAGACCGCGACAATCGGCGTGCGGGCTAAATAGTTGGCAAGGCGCACAGCCATCTGTTTCCCCACTTGCGATAACGGAAACCCCGACAGCCTTCCGTGTAAAATTTGTTTTGGATTTTCGTATGCCCCGTGGCGCACTAGATACACCGTGGTGATCATGCGATAATTTTTCTTTCTATGAGGGTAGAGATAATTTTTTGATGAATTACCTCTTTCGGCAAAATTTGGCCATGTTCGACACAATCAATCTTAACCCAATTTTTTCGGCTTTTTGCCAGTGACAGATACATTGTTTCGGATTCCTGACGGTGGCGTATATCTGTTTCGGCAATATCCTGACCTGCACCGATATACCCGCGGCGTCCTTTCTGCTTGGTTAATTCCATTCCGATCCGCCACGGAACATACAAATAGATAACAATATTTTCCCGCGGAATTTTATGCACTTTATATTCCAATTCATCAATCCAATTAATAAATTCACCCTGAAGATTTGTTGCCAGCTTGGCCCCCTGATGTGCCATGCTGCTTGTTGCATATCGGTTGGAAATAATATACCCTCCGGCGGCAAGCCGTAGGTCCATTTCTTCTTTGGCGGACGCGCGATCCAGTGCATAGGCAAGCGATGCCAAATACGGTGATACGTCATCAAGCTTCCCGAACTCTCCGGCTAAAAACCGTCCGACGATGCGTCCGTGAAACGACGTATAATACCGTGGAAAATCGTAATATTTCACTTTAAAACCATGCTTTTCAAGATACCGTACTAAAAGCTGCGACTGTACGGTTTTTCCTGACCCGTCTCCTCCATCAATGACAATGAGTTTGCCTTTCCTGCCCTTGACGGTTTTAACCTGTTCCAGAAATTTCCGCAGGAGAACCGGAAGATTGTCGGTATCGTAATGTTCGAGGTATAAATCATCTGACGGGTTCCCCGCAATCATCGGGGACAATAAATTCTTCGCATCCCGATAAAAAAGCGCTAACACCGGTTTGTGGTGCATCAGTGCATAGACAATTTCGCCACCGACGCCGCTTGAGGGTTTAGTTACTTCCGCGATAACACAATCCGCCGCGTCAATGCCCTTTTTTTCACGCTCAAAAATTTCTTTGGGAGACCGTTCTTTGTCTTGTATAAGTTTACGCGGTACAATAATTTGTTCACCGGAAGTGATCCTGACGTTCAGCTTTTTCAGCTCAGCAAAAATAGATGCTTCCTGTGACAGAAGATCCCCATCCCCCGTCGTCGCCGCTGTAAAATATACGTTCATTTTTCTATTATACAATTATTTCGGCCTGGGTTGCTGTCCATCCATCTTTGGTTCAGCAATCGAATGCGAGGCTCCTTTATCTATCGCCTCTTGTTGTGGAAGTGTGGGGGTACCCCAGCCGCTGACCTGAATAAAATCGATGCCCTGATCCCGCAGATACAAAATTTGTTCATGCACAGAAAGCTTCAGAAATTCTGGGGATTGGGTAATTGCCTGCAATCGTTCCAAAACTTCATGACTTATCATAGTTTAGGCAAATAATGTCGCAACGTTGTATACCGTGGGCAGTGTGACATCCGCAATTGCACTCGGTGTATCGCTCCACACCAGACACGTGTGCATGCCGAGCGCTTTGGCCGGTACCAAATCCACGAGTTCCCGATCGCCGATCATTAAGTGTGCGTTGGGTGGTAGCCCGGTCTTTTTCATAATATAGACAAATCCCGCAGGGTCCGGCTTGGTGACGCCGACGGTTTCCGACGTAACAAATTCTTCAAATGTACTGGGAGGTATACCCAAAAGCTCGAGCGTTTCCTTGTGGTGGGCTATCACTCCGTTAGCAAAAATAAAATGCCGGAAATGCTTGAGTTTCCCAAACATCCCGATAAGCCGCGTGTCACGGTGAATATATTTTCTCCGGTCAAAATATTTTTCCGATTCTCTGGCCGCGGCGGCAATCGGGATATTGCATAATTTTGAAACAACCGCGGTCGCGCTTTGAATCGTCACTTTATGAAGTGTATGAAATTCCTCTATGGTTTTTTCCCGTGTCCACCCCGTATGCTTCATAATTGCACGGTACTCGGATTCCCGGACATCGCGGAATAAATCCGGATTTGGTTTATACAGCGTTCCGTCAAAATCCCAAATACAAACACGGATGGTGTCTTTCATCTCTCTCATTGTGTATTATTTACGACTTTCAGTGCAACTCGAACGTTTTCTACAAAGTCATGTTGAACCTCTCGATCATGAGCAATATCATATGTATCTGTTTTCACCTTTAAAACCTGAATCAATTTCTGAGTACTCACCCATCCATAAAGCGAACTATCTAATAACTCAACATATGCCTGATCCGCCTTTTCAAATGAACGATCCCTTTTTAGAATCCGATCTATGCACACGGGAACCGGTGCCCACAAATATACTAACAAATTAGGCCTTTTTAATCCTTTTCCATAATCTTTCTTTGTTTGACAATATTGTTTCCATTCGTCTTTACTCATATATCCAAGTTTATATTGGGCATACGCGTAAGAATAAACGTACTGTCCAATGTATGAGTCTTGAATAACAGAAGTATGATTATTCTGTTGCGTTATAAGATGAGTTTGATCAATAATATCAAGAAGAAATTTTGTTTGTGATTTATATGACCATAAATGTGGATCATCATTATAATATTTTGAAAGAAAAGGATTATCTGTAAATTGCTCCGGAAAAAGTTGAAAATTCAGTCCTTTGGCAAGAACCTCTGCCGCCGTTGATTTCCCGACTCCCATCGTTCCTATAACGGCAACGTAATTATGATTCATTTCGTGATTTATCTCGTGATTCATCTTCTGGTTGTTTGTACCATATTACTTTTATTCCCGCAAGACTTGATTACCGCGTCGCTCTCGACTACTATTACTCCGTATGTGCGGAATTTTCGGGTACGTGGGTCATCAATCAAATGCGGCAGAAATAGTGCTTAAGGGGCTCAAACGTCTGGAGTATCGCGGCTATGACAGCTGGGGCATCGCGGCTGTCGGACAAACCGGCGCGCGCATAGCGGTCAAAAAAAAAGCAGGAAAAATCGGCGGCGCCACAGTCGACGATCTCCCTAAAAGTACGCTTGCATTCGGACATACGCGGTGGGCCACCCACGGCGGAGTCACGGATGTAAACGCACATCCGCATCTGGACTGCACCGGCACAATCGCCCTTATCCATAACGGGATTTTTGAAAATTACGAACAGATCAAAAAGAAACTTATTGTCCGCGGGCACCACTTCCGCAGCGAAACGGATACGGAAGTCGCCGTCCATTTAATCGAAGAGTACGCTCGCTCGATGATGTTTACCAAAGCCGTACAAAAGGCGTTCAACGACATGAAGGGGTTAAACGCGATCATCGTGACGGACGTCAAAAATCATACACTCATTGCGGCGCGAAACGGCTCTCCGCTGGTCGTCGGATTCGGTGACGGAGAAAACTTTTTAGCAAGTGACGCTGCGGCGCTTCTGCCGCATACTAAACAGGTACATTTTTTGGAAGACGACGAAATGGCTATTATCGGGGTAAACGCGATTATGCTTTTTAACGCCAAAACCGGCGAACACCTGCAGCCGAAAAAACAGCGACTCACCTGGAATGTCCGTGATGCAGAAAAGGGTGACTATCCGTTCTTGATGCTGAAGGAGATCTACGAACAGCCGGGTGTTGTTTCGGATATTGCGGCAAACGCTGCATATGTACAGACGCATGCGGCTCATATAAAAAAATCCCGTGGTGCGTATTTAGTCGGATGCGGCACCGCGTCGTACGCGGCGGTCGCCGGTGAGTACTTATTTTCGAAAATCGCCAAACGGCATGTGAATGTCGCCATCGGCAGTGAATTCGGGTACCATCTGGATTTCCTCAACCGTGACAGTCTGATTGTCGCCATTTCGCAATCCGGTGAAACCATGGATATTTTGGAGTCGGTAAAAAAAGCAAGACAAAAAGGCGCGAAAATTTTAGCACTGGTCAATGTATTGGGAAGCACGCTATACCGCGAGGCGGATTATAAACTCATGATCGATGCCGGACCGGAAAAAGGAGTCGCATCCACAAAAGCGTTTATCGGAATGCTTGCACACCTGACACTTCTTGCGTATGCCGTCGCCGGCAAAACAAATGACGGGGTTGCCGTACTCACCAGGGCAGTAGTGTCCATGAAGAAAGTTTTATCCGACCCTTCAGTCAGGAAGATTAAAAAGCTCGCAAAGAAACTCAAAAAATCAGAGCATATCTACGTGATTGGACGGGGTCTCTCCTATCTGACAGCACTGGAGTCGGCACTGAAAATCAAGGAAATTTCTTACATCCATGCCGAGGGACTCGCCGCAGGCGAGTTGAAACACGGGCCGCTGGCGCTGGTCACGAAAGGCACCCCGTGCATCGCGTTTCTACCCGACGACGAAACGTACGGGGCAAACCTGGCCGGTGCCATGGAAATGAAAGCACGCGGCGGGTACATTATCGGCGTTTCACATAAACCGCACGAGGTGTTTGATTATTATATTCAGGTGCCTACTGCAGGAGAAGCAACGATTATGCCCAATGTTGTTGTTGCGCAATTACTCGCCTATTATCTTACTATCGAACGCGGATTTGATCCCGACATGCCCCGCAACCTCGCCAAAAGCGTCACAGTGAAATAATATTTATCGTTCCTGCGCGATTTTACTGGCTTCCGGAGATTTTTGTCCGGCGTATTTTGCGCTTTTCTTTTTGTAATACGGCGTGGCGGCGGCACTACTAAGTTCTTCAAACGATATTGAACAAATCCGCATACCGGGATAGAGCATGACGGGAATTTTGCCCATGTTGGCAAGCTCGAGTGTTATGTTGCCCCGAAACCCGGCATCGATCGTTGCGGCGGTCGAGTGAACGACCACCCCCAACCGCCCGATAGATGATCTTCCCTCAAGCCGGCCCGCCAAATCATCCGGCATGCTGATATGTTCTTGGGTTACTGCCAAAATAAATTCTCCGGGGTGGAGGGTAAACGCTTCACCTTTTTTGACGCGGATTTTTGTCGTGATATTTGCAAGCGTTTTGGGATCCCGCGGATCTATGTACGGCGTGCGGCTGTGATCAAATACCTGATACACCATTCCCAGCCGCAAATCCAGGGCACAACTCCCGAGCTGCATTTTCCAATCCGGAATCGGGGCAATCTGTATCCGTTTTGATGTAACAGCCTTCTTGATATCACGGTCGGAAAGAATCATAGGCTGTATTATACATCGACGGTTTTGTAAAACCACTGTTTGATCGCTTCAGCCAACATGAAGTACGCGGCAACCAGTCCCGCGAGAATGACGAAAAATACCGCAGGAAGCCGAACGAATGAAAATGCCGAAGCCACCGGACTGAACGGCAACAAAAGTGCGACAACAACAATGACCAAGAGCGACAAAGTAAATAACCGGCTGGGGCGACTCCGATAAAACGGCACCACGGCGGTTCGGATGCTAAAGATGATCAGTATCTGCGTGATGAGGGACTCCAAAAACCAACCGGTTTGGAAAAACGCAGGTTTTGCATGGAAAATCCAAAGCAACACGCCGAAGGTAACCAAATCAAACAACGAACTGGCCGGACCGAAAACCAGCATGAACTTGCGGATGCCTGCCACGTCCCACCGGCGGGGACGGGTAAGGTAGCGATCCTCTACTCTGTCGCCGGCTAAGGTCAGCTGCGATACGTCGTAGAGAAGATCATTGAGAAGTACCTGCACCGGCAGCATCGGCAAAAACGGCAGAAATACCGACGCGACGGCGATACTGACTATGTTACCGAAATCAGAGGAGATGTTCATTTTAAGATATTTGAGAACATTGGCAAACGTAACTCTCCCTTCCTGTACCCCGTCAAGCAACACATGCAAATCTTTATGAAGAAGGATGATATCCGCCGATAGTTTGGCGACGTCCGACGCATTATTGACTGATATCCCGATATCCGCTGCCCGGAGGCTCGGCGCGTCATTAATGCCGTCACCCATGTATCCGACGACGTGACCGTTAACCCGAAGCGCGGTGATGACACGGACTTTAAGGTCGGGATTTAACCGGGAAAATATCGTGTTTTTTTCAACTAACCGGCGAAGCTCGGCATCGGAAGCGTGTTCAACTTGGTCACTTTTTACAACTCCCGTTACCGGCAATCCTATCTGTTTACAAATGGTTGAAGTTACGACATCGCTGTCGCCGGTGAGAATCTTGATTGCGACATGATGATATGCCAACCGCTTGAGCGCATCAATAACTGTTTTTTTCGGCGGATCCAAAAACACCATGAATCCCAAAAATGTGAGGCCCGTTTCATCTTTCGCCCCATAAGACTTTTTATCCGGTACCTCTTTGAACGCCACACCAAGCACACGAAACCCCTGTCGGCCATACCCGTCTAAACGCATTAAGAGCTCCTTTTTTGCCGCAGGAGTTACTGCCGATATGCGGATGATATCTTCCGGAGCACCTTTGGTAATAAGGAGACGTTCGCGGGATTTGGCTACTACCACCGACACCCGTTTCCGGAAAAAGTCAAACGGAATGACGTCCACGCGGCTGTATCCGTGCCGGGCCGCTTCTTTGTGGGAAAGAATAGCCTCCTCCATTGGCCCCCGGAATCCGGACTGGAAAATACTGCCGATGTACCCGTATTGCAAAACTTTGTCGCTTGACGCGCCCGTCGCGTCTTCATAACGTTCAAGGATAATTTTATTCTCGGTCAGCGTTCCGGTTTTATCCGTACACAGTATGTCCATACTGCCGAAATTTTCGATTGACGGCAGGCTTTTAACAATAACGCCTTTTTTTGACATCCGAAGGGCCCCGCGCGACAGGTTAATGGTGATAACGATCGGCAGCATTTCCGGCGCAAACCCGATAATGAGTGCCAGCACAAACAAGACCGACGTTAACAGTTCATGTGCCAAAAAGACATGTGCGATAAATACGAATATCCCAAAGACGATTGCCGTCTTCATGAGGAATATTCCGAATTCGGAAATTCCTTTTTCAAATTCCGTTTTCGGACGCGGCGCCACCAGGTGACTCGAAATTTTTCCGAGCTGGGTATTCTTTCCCGTCACCGTCACAACTGCTTCTGCCTCCCCCGTCACGACATTCATCCCCATGAGTACCGTGGCAGTAGCCGCTTTTTCCTTTGGATATGATTCACCCGTCAGCGTTGATTCATCAATCAGTAAATCCCGGGCCGTGACAAGCCGGGCATCTGCCGGTACGATGTCGCCGACAACCAAAAAAATAATATCCCCCGGCACGATAGAGGTAAGTAGTATTTCTTTCTTAACGCCGTCCCGCAGTGCAGTTGCGGTCAATGATACGCGTTTTCGTAGTTTATCCGCCGCGCCCTCAGCTGTCACTTCCTGAAACATGTCCATGATGATACTCACGAACGTAATGACGCAGATGATAATGAAGTCAGAAATTTGTTTAAAGATAGCCGATAACAATCCTGCAACCAGCAGGAGGAGAATAAGCGGGTTCAATAGTTTCCGTAAAAATCTCCCGATCAGAGAAATGTGTTTCTGTTGGGCCAGCGTATTGGGGCCGAAACGCGCCAGCCGCGCTTTTGCTTCATCTTCCCGCAGCCCCTCGGGGGAAACATCACTCATTAGTTTAAGTATAGCATCAAATCTGATACGCTACAGGTATGAGACGGCGCATC
>JAPLWC010000013.1 GCA_026396845.1 Candidatus Gottesmanbacteria bacterium | reverse complement strand
GTGGGGCCAAAGATTGTCAAGTTCACCGGGTTCAATTTGATAATCGCCCGGTAACGAAAAGAGCCAGGCGTGACGGGCCTTTTGATACAATTCTTTTATCGTCCGGCCATAGCCGGCATTCTTCGTATGGGTGATGACTCTAAGATCCTTGATTCGCCTTGTGAGACGCGAAAGAATCTTGGGAGTTTCATCCGTACTGGCGTCATCAATAACCAACACATCAAACGGAATACCGAGGTGCGTTCCGGTTTCGCTGGCTTTTTTTACAACCGTTTCGATCGTCGCTCCGTCGTTATACGCGGGAATGATAAAGGTCAATGACGCCGTGTCAGCGCTTTTTATGATTCCCATACGCTTTAAATATTTTATAATCCCGGATGTATTCCTTTTCGTTATACGGGTGGGACGCAAGAGCGACCTGGATGGCCGTATGGGAGTAGCGCTGGATGTGCCAGACCATCGGAGGAATAAGAAGCCCGACATTGGGCTTGTCCAGGACAAATGTTTTTTTCACCCCTTCACGGGTTTCGGTCGCGACGGTTATTTTGCCGGTGGCGGCTACGAGCACAATGGACGTTTTTTTATGGGCGTGTCGTCCGCGGGTAATGCGTTCCGGTGTAAAGTACGTCCAGAAAACGCGCCGGATAGGAAATGGGATTTCCCCCTCCGTCGGCGCCGTCAGATACCCGATGAACGGAGCTCCGTGTTTATTTAAGATAATTTTTTTAGGAGATGAAACGTTCATTGCAACGAAGTATACTACGCAGGAATAAAAAAGCGAAATCGTTATATTTTATATTTATACCATTCTTCACAGTGAACGCAGATCGGATATTTTTTAAGATTGATGGCCCTCATATCGGTTCGAAATGATTGATATGTCGGCCCGTTCCAAATTTCCTTCATAGTTTGTTTGGTTAGATCGCCCATAATGAGTGATCCATTGAAATCAACACAGCAAGCAGCAACACGTCCATCATAGAGCACCACACAGTATATAAACGGATGTCTGCATACTAAACGTTTAGACAATGACTGTTTCAGTCCGAGGTATTTGATCCAGTTTTCAGTTCTGTAATGGGAGATATCAACGTCATTTTTAATTTGTTCTTTGAATTGATCGAGCATGGTCCACGTGTAACTATGGCCCCGTTTTTTTACGTGAACGAGTCCTCCGAGTGTTTTGATGTTCCGGCTATAAATATAATCGTTCGGACCTAAGAGGGGAGAGAAATAGTTAATTGCATCAATGATGTCCTGTTCATTGTTGTGCTGCGCCAGCATATTAATCTGAATAGTCTGTAACTTGTTTTTTTTCACTTGTTTTCTCATGTGAAGCAACAGTTCGACGTTATGAATGGCGCGCGTTCCGTCGCCATTTTTTTCTTGTTTATATTTGGCCGGATTGAAATAATCCAGGGAAACCGTGAGTTTACAGATATTGGAATGAAGAATCTGATTGATTGTGCGCTCTGAAAGGAAGTGTCCGTTTGTAATGAGGTACAGTTGGGTAAAATGTTTGGATAATAGGCTGATATAGTGACTGAATTTCGGATGTGCCATTGGTTCGCCGGTTCCACAAATAACAACGATTGTAGTTTTTGGAAGTTGAGAAATGAGTGTATCGATAAGTGTGCCCGACGCAAAACCCTTGGTTCGGAAAAACGGCTCTTTATTAATACAAAATGCACATTGTAAATTACAGAAATTAGAAAATTCCAGATTTACCTGTAGCGGATATTGACTCACGGGGAGACTCGCGAAATATTTTTGTTCATCTGCGGCGCGGGAATCCATGTTTGTATTATGCCGATATCCCTGTTTGTGTCAAGATGTGGTATAGTATACGGATATATTTTTCTGTAATTTTTCTATTGCCGAACCGTTATCATGAATATAGAAATAAAACAACATAAACAAAAGAAATGGTTGGATGCAATTTCACTCACATACTCGAGTAGAATGGGATTCCATGGGATTACCACTCGATATCAATTTACAGTATGTAAACAATATTTTACAGGAGTACGTGTATTGGATTTGGGGTGTGCAGATGGGGAATCAACTGCGATACTCGCAAATTATTTTAAACACGTTGTAGCCATAGATGGATCTCATGTTGCACTAGAGCGTTTAAAGAAATACGTTCGTGATCCCAATATTAGAATAATTAATGGATTATTCGAACAAGTGTCCCTTGATGATCAATTTGACACGATTTTCGTAGGACACACATTGGAACACGTCGAACATCCAGTGGTGATATTAAATAAATATGCCAAAAATTTAGCTCCGCATGGAAGGATGATTATCACCGTTCCGAACGCATTGTCAATTCATAGGCTAGCCGCGGTATCCATGGGAATTCTCAAAAGTCCCTATGAGGTGACAAAACAAGATATTTCTCTTGGCCACCGGCGAGTGTATGACAGAACAATATTGCATCATGATATTAAACGAGCGGGATTGCATGTGTATGCAGATGACGGGTATTGGTTGAAACCCCTGAGTAATGCGCAAATAGCACATCAGTGGAGCGCAAAACAATTAAGGGTTTTTATGGAGCTAGGTCGTAATTTCCTAAATAATTGTGCAGAACTCGTTGTCGTATGCACGAAATGACTGTTAAACGGAGAAAAATTAATATACTTATTAGTCCCGCAGGTATGGCAGCTGCGTATCATTTAACAGTACTTGCAAGACAGTATTTCTCGGATGATGTTTCAATTCATTTGTGCGATACCAACCCCGGATACCTTATCGCAGCAAGCACACGCGCTGCGTCATATACTCAGATAACACCATTTATTGACCGCAATCACAGAAAACAACTGCTTGATATCATGAAACAGAAATCCATCGATATCTTTTTGCCCATGATAGAACAGGAATTATGTACGTTTCCCAGTGATGACGAGGATCTGGCTCGAATTGGCATCCGTTGCGTTAGCATTCCTTGTACTATCATTTCACTCGTGCAAAACAAACGGTTCATGATCCGATTTTTATCTAATCATGGCATTCCTGTACCCCACGAGATGACAAAAAAAGAAATCAGAAGGCGTGGAATATATTTTGCAAAACCAATTGACGGATATGGAAGTAAAGGGTCGATGCGTATATCGGGAGAAGATGTCGCCCCGTATATTTCTTCAGGTACGATGCTTGTTGAAGAGCTCTGTAAGGGACCGGAGGTAACGATTGAGACATTCAATACAAAAAACCTTTTTTCAACTATTTGCCGGCAGCGGTTGGAAACAAAAGGGGGTGTGTGCACCAAAGCCCGGATTTTTTTTGATCCAACGCTTCACACACTTGCTAACCGCGTTTGTTCTTTACTGCCACTGCCTCCTGCAATTTGTATTCAGGTCATGAAAAATAGCAAAAAACAATGGGTGGTGACTGATGTTAATCCCAGGCTTGGCGCTGGGACATCGATGGCGTCGGCATACGGATGGTCTTTGGGATCTGCACTGCTGTCATATCTGTTGGACCGCGATTCAAAGCAATGGCTTACAAAGCAAAAACGCGATGTGTATGTTGTTCGGACATATCAGGATATTATCATGAAGAGATGATATGAAATCCCCAGTACACACCATTTTTTTTGATGTTGACGGCACACTCCTTAACCACTGGAAACGGATGTATGCTGTATACAAAATCTGCTGTCAGCAGTACGGATACACGCCGCTGCCGTTTGAAAAGTTTCGGCGCAATAAAAGAAATGGTCTGCCGGATGCGACAACAAAGCATCGTGTCTGGAAGCAGCGGCGCATTGAAGCCGCTTCATTACTTGCAAAAGATACCGTCGTTCCGGGTATGAAACGCGTGCTTCGTCATGTGTACAAAACCCACAGGGTGGTTGCCGTCAGCGCACGGCAATCAAAGGAAAAACTTGTGAATCAATTGGAACATCTCGGTATTCTTGCCTATTTTGATGAAATTATTGCAGTCGGACTTGACGATCCGGTATGTGCGAAAGCACAGGCAATGGGCGAGGGGATTGCTATCGGTGATACGGAAATTGAAATTGCAGCTGCGGCACGCGCCGGCATCCGCTGTATTGCCGTCGGATGGGGAATACGAAACCCTGCTTTTCTGCGTCGCGCTGGCCTCACCCGTGTTGTTCAAACGCCGGAAGCGCTCGAGCGGGCTTTGGAGGCGGATACATAAACCTCATTACTTTACTTCATAGACAACCGCCGTATCATTTTTTAATACTTCCGTGAGCGCCGGGTATGAAAGTCCACGGATCGGGGTCAACGGTAGCTGTTCTTCGAAGCGCACAACAACGTAGGAAATCGAATTATTCCGAAGAAATGCGGAAGCCTCGGAGTCCGACATGGCGCGGCTGTAAAATTTGAGGACCTGCGGGTAGGTTTTATAAAACAACTCCGGCGATTCAATTAAAAACCAAAAACTGATGAGAACTCTGTTTCCCGCAAATGCGGGAATCAGAGTTCCGGCGTAGATATCCGATAATACGATATCGTTTTTCTGCGTGTGATCCCGCAGCCACCAGACGGCGTCCATGAATTTTCTTTTCGGGTATCCGAAAGCAAAATCCTCCTCAATTGTATAATGTACATGCAGCCGTGCAGAGCTTTTCTGATATGCGAAGAAGCCTGAGCCTAAGGTCAGAACAGCAGCCACGAGAAATACCCAGAATGTCAGATTTTTTGCGTGTATAACCCGGCGAATGAGTGTTGCTATGTACGTGAGACCGGCAACAGCGAGAATCGCGAAAACGACGAAGTAGGCAGTAACGAACAAACGCGACTTATTCATGTTGAGGATCGGGGCGATCGTAAAGGTCGCTATGGGGTGGACAACGATCCACGGCAGTAAAAGTGTGAGTATGGTTTGTTTTTTCTTCAGTATGTAGGGAATGGCAAACCATGAAAATATATACGGTATGCCTACAGCGTAGACGTAAAACTGCGGCATCGGATTGAAGCCGACCATCTGCTCCGTACGCGCGAGGGCATTATAGTTGAAGAATTGCGACATGAATTTGAGGTATACAAACGACAGACTGACCCCTATGGCATACGAAGCGAGAGTCGGTATGTCACGGGTGAGTATTTTTTTGACAGGGTATTGGGTGAGGCGTATAAGAAAAAAAATGGGAATGGATAAAAGGACGGGAAGTATAGACGGGGCGTTGGTGAGGCCGCATGCTATTCCCAGCACGATGGCAAGAAGCAAAAACCGTATGCGGTGCGGGTTATCCAGCGCTTTGCCTAAAAAGTAGACGGATCCAAGAGAGAGGAGAATACCCAATAGATAATGGTGTGCCGCCGACGTGAGACGGATAAATACAGACACATCCGCAGAAAGATTTATGAGAATGTTTTGGCTCCATTCGACAGGAAAAATAATACTCGTTGCAAACAATGCAAAGAGTAAGGAAACAACCCGTTGTAACGGTGTTGTAAACACCGAGCGGATAATGCCGTAGATAACGAGCATAGTTGCGGTCGACAGGAGGAGTCTACTGAGGTAGTACATGATAAGAGGATCGATTTTTAAAAGCCGGCCGATTTGTCCGATAGCGATGTATTCAAATTTTAATGCCGTGGGGATTGTCGTGATCGTTGAGGTGTCCGGCGGAGTGCGGTACCAGTCTCCGAGATATCCCTCCCGGATAGTATCCAGATTGCCGACGGCATCAATCGGTTCTTCGCCGGATCCGCCCCAATAATACCGGTCAGCCGGTGCGCGTAAATAGTTTTGCAGAATCGGGACATAAGAAAAAAGATTGAGAATTAGAATACCAAGTGCAACCCAAAGGTATTCTTTTTTCATATATATGGTATTGTAAACTATATGATACCGGTCATCATCATTGCAACTCTTGTCGCTTTCGGGATAGCGAAGTTGTATATTCCGGCGGCGATTGTTATATGGGATGAATCCGCGTATATTCACTGGGCGTACCGCGTGTATCACGCACTGAAAGTAGGAGATTTTACCAATCTTTGGCAGATTACCCGTTTGCAGTTTCTCTATTCACCTCTCACCTCATGGACGATCGGCGCCCCTCTCGTTCCGTTCGGATTTTCCGTATACTCAGCGCGAATTGCCGGTCTTGTTTGGTTTATTGTCTGTTCGGCGCTTGTCTATGGGATCGGACACATGTTTGACAGGAGGAAATCGCGGACTGTCGGCACCATAAGTTCGCTCCTCTTTATCACATCTCCCCTGATGATTTTGTATGCGGGAGTGGCGATGAGGGAAATGCCCGGGGCGGCACTCACCCTTGCCGTCTTATATTTTTATTTTGTTGCGCGGAAAACAGACTCTGTTATTTCGTGGTTCACGAGCGCATGTTTTCTTATTGCTCTCTCTTTTGAGAGATACAATTACGGGGTGCTCGTTGCCGCCGCCATACTCTTAGAAGCAGGTATACATATATGGAAATCAAAGCGTCGCATTGAAACGGTCATACGATATGTGTTTCTGTTTGCTCCCACGGCACTTACCATGTCGTGGTGGGTATTTACTCCGACCAATAGACTCTATGAGTTTTTGGCTGTTCTCAAAAATGTTGCGTGGGTGCTTCCCGGAGATACAAACACATGGGGGCATATTTTCTTTTATCCGTACGAAATACTTGTCATGTCCGGCCCGTCGGTACTTATAGGGGCACTCGTATTAGTTTCTATCGTGTTTGCAATATTTCACCTTAGGGATTACCGCATCCGTATGTTGTGGATTCTGTTTATGCTCAACCTGGTCATCGCTGAGATACATACGACGAATATGGAGGAGCGTTTCCTTGTTACCAGCTTGCCGGCACTATTTATCATGAGCGCATACATTGCAGTCGATGCATATACCTCCCTGAAAAAAAGTCTGAAAAACAAAGTTTTTGTGTGTATTCTATATGGTATTTTACTATTGGTCGGGGGAAAAGTTGCCTATGACGTTTACTATTTACCGCAATTTGTCTATTCCGTAGGTTCTTTCGTCGGAAAGACTGCCTTTTTTAATCAAAAAACCATACCTGACCGCTATTATGAGTATGACGAATCGACATGGGTAAAAAAAACATGGCCGGATGTGATGCATGAGCGGCCGCAGGATGTCGTGACGTATGTCATTTCACAAGTGGATTTGGGGAAGCCGGTGGACGTTGTGGGACGCGCTAACGAACTAGCTCCGGACTATTTTACTTTCCTGTTTGATCTTTCCCGCGATAATGGCACATACCCCCGCCTGTCTAACCCTTCGTACACGGTGACTGTCGAAGTTCTTCCGAATTCGATGTACTATACAAAAGATTTTTTATCGTTTAATGCGTTTATTGTTCCCGTCATCCGGCAGGTTGCAGAGGATCCGTCGCTTGTGCTTCTTTCAAGCAAAGATTTCAAAGAGCTGGGTGTTTCCGTCCACATTTACGTTCCCCGTTCCCGTGAGTGATATAATGCCCCCAGTTTATGAAAAAAACATCCGTTGACGTTTCTGTCGTCATGCCGTGCTTGAACGAAGAAGCAGCGGTGGGAGAGTGTGTCCGGCGCGCCCGCGAGGGATTAGTAAAACTGAAAGGAAGGGGATATACAGGGGAAATTATAGTCGTTGATAACGGGTCAACCGACCGGTCCGCTTCTATCGCCAAAAAAGCCGGTGCAAGAGTCTTGTTTCAAACCATCCGCGGGTATGGGGCGGCGTATCAAAAAGGGATCAATGCAGCGCGTGGAACGTATATCGTCATGGGCGACTCGGACGGATCCTATGATTTCGGCGCGATACCGCGGTTTACCAGGCAGCTTGAACGCGGCGCCGAAGTTGTGTTGGGGTCGCGTTTCGCGGGTCATATCATGAAAGGATCAATGTCCACGTCCCACCGGTTTGTCGGTAATCCTGTGCTTACTGCGGCAATCAATTTTTATTTCGGAAGCCGGCTCACCGACTCGCAGACCGGGTTCCGTGCATGTACCAAAAAAGCCTTCACGACGCTCCGCTTGAAAAGCCGCGGCATGGAATTTGCATCGGAAATGATTGCAAAAGCCGTTGCGTATAACCTCAAGCTCACGGAAATTCCCATTACCTATCATCCCAGGATTGGACGCTCCAAACTTTCACCGGTTAAAGATACCTGGCGGCATATTACGTCAATATTAATCTACAGCCCGACCTACGCGTTTATCATCCCGGGATTGATCTTGCTTACCGTTGGCGTGGTCGGAACGCTGGCTCTCATCGGCGGGCCAGTCTATATCGGCGCGCGTATGATCGATATCCACACGATGATCATGGCGGTATTGCTCTCATCCCTGGGTGTTCAGATTATTCTCCTGGGATTTTTTGCGAGGGTTTTTACGGTAAAACAATTGGGTCTGCGGGGCGGGGCATTGACAGACCTGTTGCTCCGGTATATTTCGACGGAACGGTTATTTGTGATAGGTATGGTCTGTGTTATCGCGGCTTTTGCGATAATTGCAGGAATAACCGTGATTTGGGCAACGCATAATTTTACGCAGTTGGCGTATGAGCGGGAACTTATTGCGGGAGCGGGATTAGGGATGATCGGGAGTCAGTTGACGCTGTCATCGTTTATCGTCGGGATGCTTCGAGAGTAATTTGCTACAATGGTATCTATGGTTGCCTCAAAAAAACGATGGTGGATGGTTTTCAATATTCTTCTTTTGGCGGGGTTACTGGTGTACCTCCTCTGGTGGCGCGGGATGGTGAGTACGACGAGATTTTTCGACGTTGATGAATTTTCCTACATGCACTGGACGGCACAGGTGGCGCGGGGGCAGCATATGTACACGGATTTTTTCTCGTACTTCACCCCGGGATTTATGTGGGTGTTCGCGCCGATTTATTGGATATACGGGGTGTCGGTGAATGTGTTTTCCGCAGCGCGCGGTGTTTCCTTTGTCATATTTTTAGGGATTTTAGGGAGTTTAGGGTACGTATTCGGCATAACACGGGGATGGAAGTGGGCAATTCTTCCCGTCATAATTCTGGCTTTTTTGCCGATGCCGTATGACAAGTTTTTGGAAATCCGGCCGGACAACCT